>CAZXJC010000089.1:0-6859 GCA_964640885.1 uncultured Pirellulaceae bacterium
GTCTGCGGCTTAGGTTTATCAAGCCACGGCTCTTGCTGAGCGATCTTCTTTTCCAATGTACGAACCGCTTCAAAATACTCGTCGAACTTACGCTGATCCCGTTGTCCCAGGTCTTTCCTGACCGTCTTCGCCTTCTCCAGCACTACGTCCAGGATACTGTTGTGCCTTTTGAGTCGCTCCGCTGCCGTTGCCTTCTTGTCGGCCGAATCAGCCAGGAAGAGGGCGCGATACATCCCCCGCAAGTCGATCGCCGGAACCTGCACCCCGGTGCGTGTGAAACTCACAAAGTTCGATTCATTGACGCGCACCGTCATCGACGAAAAACGGGTCTCTGCCCCCACATGCTCGGCAATCTTCTGGTCGACACTAATGTTCCCCTCGGGGTAATGAATGGCCAAGTGTGGACGGACACCGCTCAACAAGACAGGCACCCCTTGGTGGCCAATCGTGTTCCCATGATCCAGGTTGGAAAAGACCGTGAAGTCCTGGCGATGTTTTTCTAGCGGCTTGAGCGTCTTGGGCATTTCATAATTAGCACCCACCTGCTCCGTGGAAGGGAAAAACGTCTTCTTATAAATCCCATAATTATTCGACAGACAGACAAAACGTTTAACCGGTTTGCTCGCTGCAGTTGCCGCTCGGCTCGCCGGTGCCATCGCATCGAGCATTGGTAACGCGATGGCTACGCCTGCCCCCTTGAGAAAAAACCGTCTATCCAGTTTCTTATGCATGAACTCCACCTTCTGCGTTAATCCGGGCCGCTTACTCGTACTATCCGTCCTCATCATCGGCTGTCGATCGGTGCCGCTTTATCTTAACCTAATTCCTCTTCGCATCAAATGTTAGTCGTCTTCAAACTGTTCCAGTTTCGCTATAATACGGGCAACTTGCTGTCCTAGAGACCATTGCAGCACTATGCCACTGAAAACCGTCAACATCACGCTTAACGACGCGCCCCTGCCAACAGACGTGGCTGAGTTTCTCGAGGAGGCGGATGATCGTCTCAACGATCTGGTCACTGAAACGTCCAACCGGCCCAGCGGCTTTGTCTCCAGTAACGCTATCACGGTTTACCAGGCCATGCGGGCGATCACCCAACAAAACCTTTCAACCGGCACAACGTTCTGTGAATGGGGCAGCGGCTTGGGCGTAGCTGCGGCACTCGCCACGATGCTCGGTTTTGAAAGTTATGGGATCGAGATCGAAGAGCCTCTGGTCGAGGCCGCTCAACAACTTGCCCGTGACTTTGACCTTCCCACCCAGTTCGTTCAGGGCAGCTTCATTCCAGCTGGAGCTGAAGCTTACGCGGAACAGTCTTATGCTGACAACAGTTCCGAGTTCTTGTGGGTCGTCACGGATGCGGATGCTGCCTACGAAGAACTGGGCCTTGAGCTAGACGATTTCGATCTCGTCTTCGCCTATCCCTGGCCCGGCGACGATTCCCTGTTGGCCGAATTGTTTGATCGCTACGCCGCCGAGGAAGCCTTGCTGCTAACGTACGACCAGTTCAACAGCATCCAACTACGGCGCAAAGTGGCTTCCTCGAGCGAAGATTATTCCGAGTTAAGCTAGTTACGCAGGCCTCTCCGCTCCCGGCCAGAGTCTCGGATCCGCCTCGCCCGCCACTACCACACCTTTTTGGTTCCAGTCCATATAGGCGTGTACCTCGGCCGCGCAATAACGGAGTGTCAGCCCACAGCGTCGCCGATCCGAATCGTTCGCATTGCTGCCATGCAACAGCAGGTCATTATGAATCGACATCTGGCCAGCCTTGAGGACATTGTCGATCGGTGCTCCATAATCAAGAGCGTTCTCGACCGTCTGGTTAAGCACATTGTTTTCACTTTCCTCGCTCTCACGCCACTCAAGCGCACCATGTCGATGAGAAGAGGGGATAAACCGCATGCAAGCATTTTCCACATCCGCGTCGTCAATCGCCAGCCAAACGGTGGCAGTTCGCGAAGGCGTGAGGGGCCAGTAGCCTGCATCCTGGTGCCAGGCGACCGCCTTGCCATCACGTGGCATCTTACAAAAGAAATGGCTTCCCCAGCCAACAACATTCGGACCGAGCAAGTCTTTCATATAACAGACAATCCCGGGGTGGATCAGCAAGTCGTAGACTCGCCCGTAACTGAGATGGGCCGTGCTAATCGAATAACTGTCGCCACCGGCAGCCATCACTTCTTTTAGTAGTCGGTCAAAGTACTCTCGCAACTCGGTCGCTTCATTTGCGTCAAAAACGTCGATCCCCGACAGGTAACCCTCACGGTTATAGGTTTCCACTTGTTCAGCCGTGAGCTTCGTCGCCTGGCCCGGATCGGCGGGAAAGAAACCGAGTTCTCGTTCGATCTCTTCGATCGAGTTATAGCTGGGAATAATGTCAAAATCGTTCATGGCTTCAACTCGCCCCGGCAGCGCCCCCTTTAGCGGGCCCTCATCACTAGTCAGACTGGGTAGTATTGCCCCGACCAACGTCGACTGGTGGTCGTCCCTGCTCGCGCTCTAATCTAGCTCTATATCGTTTAACCTTGGCCGCGTATTCGCGACTAGATATCTTCTTGAAATGACTCTGTAGCTTTTTCTTAGTGGCTTTTGTTTCAGGATGCAGTTCACTGTCCCGCTCAGCCAAAAAATTATCTTCTTTAGAGACAACCAGCCCTATATCAAAATAGTCCCCCGCTAAGTACCAGCGATGGTTAATTTCCAGAAGGGCATCGAGCGTCACTGAAAACACAAGCCCATCGTGCTCAAAAAACAGTACGGCGACACCATAGGAGGTGCAACCAAGAGCTTTACTGTCAACACCAAACCTCTCCGACAATTTTTCACTCGAGGCACGCAACGGAGCCAACCCCAAAATTTTCCCTTTCTCAATTTGTTCATAGAATACTTCTTCCTGACCTTCGTCTATCGACACCAGGAACTGGTACACTTTGTCGAACACTCCTGCCTTTTGCTTGTCCCATTTCTCCGGACTTATGTCCTCGTCAAATGACTTCTCGATCTTAATCTTCTTCAGCGGATCATCGACACTTTCAATCATGATTTTCTTCAAAGACAGCAAATCGTCAAAGTTCGGATACAGCGACAATACATTATCAGGATCTTTGCTCTGCAACGCACTGAAGATTGCTTCGCCCAACCCTTGAGCCGACTCATATCCCGCCGATGTAGAGGAGGATTTCTCCGCAGGCGTGCAACCCGTCAATGGCAACACGATCGCGCACATCAAAATCAGTTCTTTATTCACAACAATTACCTCCCGGAACAATTTAAATTCTGTTTCCTGTTATCGCATCTGATCAGACGTACTGCAAGTCATTTCAAACTACCGACCAGCCCTCCTTTCGGCAGGCCAGGTGCGTTGACTGGCTGCTCCGCGAAGCACCATAATACGTCCAATCATTCAACGTAAGTGGAGATAACTTCCATCTATTCGAAAGTAGCCATTCATGCTCACCCGACGCGAACTACTGCAGAGCGGCACCGCCCTGGCCCTGGGCGCCAGCCTGGCCCAAGAGGAATCCCTGCAGGCTGCCCAGGCCCAGGCTAACCCGATCAAAATTACTGCTGTGAACGTCTTCCTCTTGGAAACCAAGCTCAAAAGAGCTTTTGGCGTCTCCATTTCGCAACCACTCGACAAAACCCGTCGAACGCTGCTCGTAAAAATCGAAACCGACGCCGGCCTTGTTGGGTGGGGGGAAACCTACCCGATCTTGGGCGCCCGTGGGGCCATCACCGACCAAATCGGACCCGCCATCATCGGCGAAAACCCGCTTGAATACCGCAAAGTGCTCAAGAAGACCTGGGGGCGTGTCTTTTACAATGCCCTGGCTGTCGGCGCTATCGAAACTGCCATCAATGACCTGCGAGGGAAAATCCTCAACAAACCTGTCTCAGCACTTTTCGGCGGACGCGTCCGAGACCGCGTCCCAGTCTACGCCTCGACGATGAATTATCTCGAGGGGATCACGCCTGAGGAGCTCTACCCGCGGCAAGCTGCAGAAAAGGTAGCAGAGGGATACAAGGCCATAAAGATGAGACTCGGCCGCAACCCGGTGCGCCGTGAAATCCCAATTGCAAGTGCGGTCCGTGATGCGGTCGGCCCAGACTTTAAACTGATGGCCGACGGAAACGCGGCCTATGCCATGAAAGGCGCTCTCGACATGGGGCAAGCCCTGGCTGACCTGGATTTCGAATTCTGGGAAGAACCACTACCCCAGGCACCCGACTACGCTGGCTACGAACGATTGCGTGCGAAGCTGAACCTTCCGCTGGCCGGCGGAGAGGTGCTGGCCGACCGCGTGGCCGCCAAACGGCTACTCGACCGAGGATGTTTTGACATCATCCAGCCAGACATTGCACTTTGCGGCGGCATTGGAGAACTCCTCTTCATCTCAGAACTAGCCGCCCTCTCCTCAGTCCAAACGATTCCGCATTGTTGGGGTGGCGCCATCCTGATTGCTGGCACCGTCCACCTGTTGGCCGTGATGGCCGACCCGACCTGGGGACATCCTACCCACGTACCGCGACTCGAGTTAGACCAGTCAGAAAATCCTTGGAGAACAGAAATCACCGACATTGCCTTCAAGGTCGACAAGGACGGACAGGTCGCCGTCCCGACCAGTCCCGGCCTGGGGATCACCGTCGACGAAAAGGCCGTCCGCCGTTTCCTGGTCAAGTAAGTCTCGCTGCCATTGCGGGGACTCGCTTCACACTCGGTAAAGGGTCATAATACGTGTTTGCTAACACTGCCAGCCCTAAACTCCCGGAGAGCTCCCATGATTCGCTTTTTCAACGTCGCCATTATCCTGCTGGTGACCACTTCCAGTCTCCAGGCCGCTGGCATCGATGCCCTAGCCGGTAAGAACTCCCCCCTGAACAAAAACGAAGTGATCGCCTTTTTTGGAGATTCCATTACGCAGGCAGGCGCCCGATCCGGAGGCTATTGCCGACTGATTGGTGAAGCGATTGCAAAACAGCGACCAGAGCTGGGCGTCAAGATTGTCTACGCCGGCATCAGTGGTCACAAGGTTCCGAACCTGCAGGGCCGACTTGATCGCGACGTGTTGAACAAGAAACCGACGATTGTCTTCATCTACATCGGCATCAATGACGTCTGGCACAGCACCAGCGGTCGGGGCACTCCCAAGGACAAGTTCGATACTGGCCTGCGTGACCTGATCAAAAAGATTACCGCCAGCGGTGCCAAGGTTGTTCTCTGCACTCCCAGCACAATCGGCGAAAAGACAGACGGCTCCAATCCGCTGGACGCCATGCTCGAAGACTACTCGGCCGTCAGCCGCAAGGTTGCCGCCGACACGGGCGTTACCCTCTGTGATCTGCGAAAAGCATTTCTCGACCATCTCAAGAAGAACAATCCCGAAAACAAGCGTCGCGGGATTCTGACTGGTGACGGAGTTCATCTGAATGGACCTGGCAACCAATTCGTGGCCGCCCAGGCCGCCGAGGCGATTGCCAAGGAACTGGCCAGGAAGACCAGCGCACCCGCACCAAATTCAAAAACCGTCAGTCTCTTCAACGGCAAGGATCTGGCCGGCTGGCATTCCGACATTCCACATCGCGACAAGAATCCGAATGCCAAGCCAACGTTCATCGTCCGCGAGGGAAACCTCGTCAGCCTGGGCAGTCCCGGAGGCCACTTGATTACCGACGCCAAGTATTCGAACTACCGACTCCATGTCGAATATCGTTTTGCTGCCAAGCCAGGCAACTGTGGTGTGCTGGCCCACGCCTCCACCCCCCGCGCCCTTTACAAGATGTTCCCCAAGAGTGTCGAGGTACAGATGAATCATCAGCACGCCGGCGATTTTTGGTGCATCGTTGAGGACATCACGGTCCCAGATATGGTCAAGCGGCGCGGCCCCAAGAAGAACTGGGGAATCACCGAAGGAAAGGCCCGTCGCATCTTGAACCTGACCGATGGCTCCGAAAAACCCGTTGGCCAGTGGAACACGATGGTCATCGAGTGTGTCGCGGACTCGATCAAGGTTTGGGTCAACGGTGACATGGTGAACCATGGCAGCAAGTGCACGGCCAGCAGCGGCCAAATTGCCCTGCAGGCAGAGGGCTCGGAGGTTGAGTTCCGCAAACTGGATCTGACACCGATCAGTAAGCTCTCCAAGTAACGCCAAGCGATCGACCGGGCATAGCAACACAGGGACGACCTTCGCCTCGCCTTACTTGGCCGGCTTGATTTCCCAGACTCGGAACTCATCGACACCGATGCGCGCTCCAGGCTCCACGACAATCGCGGCCGATACCTTTTCCGGCACTTGAAATCCGGGCGATTTTAAACCGGGCGTCTGAAACGTTCCTCGGTAAACCTGCCATTCATCCGTTACCTGGATCTTGATCAGGTTAGGAAACCCCAACCAACGAAACTCCCCAGTGCCCGAATTTTTTGCCCCGACCCAGGCACGAAAGTGAAATGCACCTTTTCCTTTCAAAGCCACCTCGTATCGATACTTGCTCCCTGGGCGAATCAATGAGGAATATCGCCCGTGCAGGCCTACCTCGATATCCTCCAATTGGGTCGAGCGACCTTTAAAAGCTTCTGTCCCTTCAAGCATGCGACCTGTTGGCAGCACAAAACCCTTGGCAACGCGAAACAGGGGCCCTCGGTATTCAAAGGACAAGGGCCGTCCCTCCTTCATTCGTTTACGTCCCTCACGTCGCTGATTAAATTCGATTGGACGCCATTCCCACTGCTCGTAGTCATCATGAACTACCAGCGTTTCGCCTTCGGCACCCACGACCGCCAGGCAAATAACACAGGAGATAAAACTGGTTGTTAACATGACTTCCACCTCAGGGCTTTCGAATCTGAAATACGGTT
>CAZXJC010000090.1:0-6152 GCA_964640885.1 uncultured Pirellulaceae bacterium
CCCTATAGTCCTCCGCTGGAAGCAGAAGTGGTCCCCCAGGAAACAGACATTGCACAAGCCATTCGGGACTTGATCGCCCAGTAAGGACTTCACTGGATGGCAATTAATATTGTAGTGCCTCGCTTGGGCTGGGCGATGGTGGTTGGGGTGTTTGGTCAGTGGCTTCACCAGCCAGGTGCAGTCATTTATCCGGGCGACTTGCTGTATGTCCTGGAAGGTGAAAAGGCAGCGCAGGATATCGAGTCATTTGACGGTGGTATTTTGCACGTTCCCGAGCAGGCGCCACAGCCTGGCGATGTGGTCAAGGTAGGTCAGCTGCTGGGGTACCTGCTCGCCGAGAATGAAACACCCCCCACAGCAGATGAATGGGCCCTGCAGAGCCAGGTGCAACCAGCGGCAAGCACTTCCGCGCCAACTGCCGGGTCGCCTGGTGAACCTGTTACCCCTGTTCCGAAAACCGGTCGTGACGGTCCCTTGATTAGTCCACGGGCCCGCAGGATTGCTGCCGAGTTGGGAATCCAATGGGTTGACCTGGCGGGGACTGGTAGCAGTGGAAGAATTCGTGAGCAAGATATCCTGGCAGCTGCTGGACAGGGTCAGCAGGGATCGGACGGTGAGCAGGATATTGCGGGAGAATTGAAGCCTGCCAGCCGGATTCGCCAGGCCATTGCCCGTCGCTTACAAGAATCGAGGGAACAAACGGTTCCGGGCACCCTGATCAGCCGGGTTGATGCGACGAACATCGTTGACTTTCGCAGCCAATGCCAGGCCACAGACGAACCTGGCAAGGATCCCGTGCCAAGTTATACCGATATCCTGATTAAAATTGTTGCCGAGGCACTTGCCGAATACCCGGACCTTAATGCGCAATGGCGAGGGCAACAGATTTTCGTTCCCAAGCAAGCCAATATTGCTTTTGCGGTCGACCATGAAAAAGGATTGCTGGCCCCTGTGATTCAGGATGCGGGGAGCAAGTCGCTGGCGGAGATTTCGACCGAGTCAGCCTTTTTGATTGCTCAAACGCGCGATGGCTCTCTTCGTGAAGATGTACTCCGGGGGGCAACCTTTACCATCACGAACCTGGGGATGTTTGGAGTGGATGCTTTTACGCCAATAATTAGCTTGCCACAGTCGGCAACGCTAGGGGTTGGACAGATTAAGGCGGAGCCGGTGGTGATCGATGGTGAAGTCGTCGTACGAGAGCAGCTTACCTTGAGCTTGACGTTTGATCACCGAGTCGTGGACGGTGCCCCGGCAGCCCGCTGCCTGGCATCGATCCGGACACGCATTGAGAATTGGACTGTCGAGTCATCCTAGAGCAAAGCAGCTGAGACCAGGGGTGTAGCACGGATTTCTGCTGGAGTACCAGCCTGGTTATTGCGGTTAAGTTTCCTAACTGCCGGTCTTGACGGTACTTCTGGTTGTAACCAGGCATTTCTAACGGATCGCTGGATCGTCGGCCAAATCACTTTTGGGCCTCGGATTCGGCAGAATATTTAGTATCATGAAAGGGTCTCTTGATACCTTGTTCCTGGGAAGGACACGTAGGATGCGAAAGCGAGCCCGCGGTCGACTGATTTCTGCGTTTTGCCTGGTTGCGGTGGCTGTGCTTTTTGCGCTGCCGAATGACTCGATTGCCCAGGGCAGAAGAAACAATCGCAACAACAATAGGAATAATCGCAATCGGCAACAGGCCGCTGCCCGAGCCCGAGCCCAGGCAGCTGCGCAAGCCAAGCAGCTGGCAGCGCAACTCAAGGTTGTAGATGGCCAGTTGACTATTGCCAACCAGCGGTTTGCTGCGGTGACGTCCCAGATGCAAGCCTTGCAGACCGTTGTCGGGCAATTGCGTCAGCAAAGTGATTCCCTGGCTGCAGAAGCGCTAGACGCTAAGAATGAAGTCCGGGAGATTGAGAAACAATTGGAAGAACAAGAGTCGCCCGGTTCAAAGCTGGGAACAGCCAAGACCACTTTTGAGAAAGAAAAAGCGTCTTACGCAAAAGTGCGAAAGGAACTGGCTGCCAAACTCGACAGATCGCTTTCAGCAACTGAACGTGACAAGCAGATTGATGCGGATTTGGGAGTGGTTTTTCAACGCAAAGTGATGTTTGAAGCTCACACGCGGTTAGAGAAAGTTCGCCTCGGTGTTTTTCAAAAGTCTCCTGACTGGAAAAACGCCAAAGAAATTCTTGAATCGTCTAGTGCTGAGTCGGGAACTGCCAAACGAAACTTGGGGAAACAAATATCTGGCTATAACAAGGTCAAGCACGTGGCACTTGGTGTCAAGCGAGATGTTGTTGCGCTTGCCCAGGCAAAACAAACCTTGGAAATCAAGAAAGCAGCTGCCCAAAAACAAGCCCGCAGTGGTGGTTCCTCAAACAGCCGTGGTAGCAACTCCAGGAAAAGGTAACACTGAAAATGGCCATCAATGGGTCTCTCCATTTATGATCAGACATTTCTTTCTTGGCTGGCATGCTTCTTGGTAGAGAAGTTTCTCGGCGTTGGCTTACTCAGCTGGTTTGTCTATGTGTTGCGAGTCTGTGACGGGAAAGGTACCATCAGGGATAGTTGATGAATCGGATGAGTTTAATTCTATGATCAGGAGAAGATGTGCAATGCTTAGGCGCATGATTGCTTTAGGGATGATGGCGTTAGTTACCGTTTCAACTTTGCCGACACAGGCAGCGGAACTGCAATCGATTTTGAAAACACTTCGTCAAATGGAAGGCGAAGGAAGTAACAATCCGGCCGCTACGACCGCCTGGAAGGAATTGACGCAGACGGCTCCAGAGAAGTTACCGGAGATCCTGGCCGCCTTTGATGACTGCACGGTTATCGGTGCGAACTGGCTGAACCTGGCTGTAGATACGATTGCCGATCGAGCGGCCGACAAGGGAACCAAGTTACCGGCTAAGGAACTGGAAGGGTTTGTGCTCGATCGCCAGCGTAACCCGAGGGCCCGTCGATTGGCTTATGACTTGCTGTTGCGAGTTGACCCGAAGGCCGAAGGTCGCCTGGTGCCGGTAATGCTTAACGATCCTGGAGTTGAATTCCGCCGAGATGCAGTGGCTCACTTGTTGCGACAGGCAGACAGTCTGTTTGCTGGCAAGGATGCTAATGAAACGCGGCTCCTTCAGCAGGTCATTTATCGGCAGACACTCAACGCTGCTCGGGATGACGATCAGATCAAGACAATCGTTCAAAAATTGAAGAAGCTTGGTGTGCAAGTTGATTTGCCCCGACACTTTGGCTTCCTGATGAACTGGAAAACGATCGGACCCTTTGAAAATAAAGGGCGCAAGGGTTTCGGTGTTGCCTATCCACCGGAGAAGGAACTCAATTTAACTGCTCAATACGAAGGGACTGAAGGAGCCGTTAAGTGGCAGGATTATCAAACAAATCACGACTATGGAATGGTTGATATTAATCAGCCTTACGGGATGCTCAAAGAAGTCCTGGCGTATGCAGTGACTGATTTTAACAGCACTACCGAACAGCAAGTGGAATTACGATTAGGCTGCAAGAATGCCTGGAAGGTCTGGCTCAACGGTGAACTCTTGTTTCAACGGGATGAGTATCACCGGGGAATGCGACTGGACCAGTACCGGCTGAAGGCCAATCTGAAACAAGGACGCAACGTGATTATGCTCAAGCTTTGCCAAAATGAACAAATGGAAAACTGGACCAAGGAATGGCAATTCCAGTTGCGTGTTTGTGATGCTACCGGGACGGCGATCTTGTCGACCACCAGGCCAGCAGGAAATGCCGCCGCAAAGTAATGTCGGCTTGAGCAGAACGGTGGTTGATCGTTAGTGAAAACAACAACAGTTAAAACCAATAGTAGAAAACACAAAGGAAGTGTTATGAATAAACAACAGTGGATTGCCGGATTACTGGCTGGTTTCGTGATCTGTTTCGCGAGCGGTGCCGATTGGCGACAGTTTCGTGGTCCCGGGGGAACGGGAGTTTCAGTCGAGACCAATTTACCAACCCAATGGTCAGAGAAAGAAAATATCGCCTGGAAAGTTCCCCTCCCCGGACGTGGCTTGTCAGGTCCAATCGTGATCGGTGATCGTGTAGTGGTGACGGCTTCCTCGGGATACCGGCAGGATCGCTTGCATGTCTTCTGCTTCGATAGCAAAACTGGAAAACAACTCTGGCAACGACGTTTTTGGTCAACGGGTAGAACCATGACCCATGGAAAGATCTGTCCGGCAGCTCCGACTCCGGCCAGTGATGGCAAACGGATCTTTGCCACCTTCTCGACCAACGATGTGATCTGTTTGGACTTGGAGGGAAATCTTCAGTGGTTGCGAGGTCTGACCCATGATTATCCAAATGCTAGCAACAGCCTGGGGATGGCTTCTTCACCGATCGTGGTAGGGGATACGTTCGTCTTCCAGGTGGAGAATGACAGCCAGTCATTGGCGGTCGGTTTGAACGTGGAGACCGGTAAAAATCGTTGGCTGATTGATCGACCGAAAAAGGCGAGTTGGACATCCCCCTTCGTATTGCCAGCCGGTGATGGTGAAGAAGAAGTGCTGGTCTTACAGTCTGGTAGAGGATTGCATGCTTATAACCCGACTTCCGGAGATGCGCTCTGGAGTTTCAACAAGGGTTGTTCTACCATTCCTTCCAGTACGATTGGTGGTGGGTTGATTATTGCTCCTTCCAATGGCTTGACGGCCTTGCGGCCGGTTTCGATTGGGAGTGAACCGGAAACGGTTTGGCAAGACAATCGCCTGGCCCCGTCGACAGCTAGTCCGCTGGTCTACCGGGATCATGTTTACACGGTTAACAACGTGGGAGTCATCAAGTGTGCAGATTTAAAGACAGGTGAACTGGTCTGGCAGCTGCGTATTAAAGGGCCGTTTAGCGGGACTCCGGTCGCTGCCGATGGACACCTTTATTTCTTCAACGAAAAGGGCTTGGGACAAGTTGTTAAAACGGGAGAAAAAGGGGAACTCGTCGGAAGTGGAGACCTGGGAGAAGTGATTCTCTGCTCACCGGCTATTTCCAATGGTGCCATTTATGTTCGCAGTGATGGACACCTCTGGAAGATTGGAGCCAAGTCGGCCGATAAGTAATATAAGAGTATCCCGTAACCCTCAGCGGTTGCGGTAGTGCAGCCAGAAATCGGCAATACGGTGTTTTGGGAGACGTAGCGAAATGCTTACTATTTACTCGGATCGATCAGCAAGACAGGGAGCGGGCGTCAGTCGTCGCGAACTGTTGCGTATTGGGACCGCCGGGTTTGGTGGTTTGTCGCTGGCTAACTTGCTGGCGATGCAGGCTCACGGATCCCGGACGCCATCCGCATTTCGTGACAAGTCGGTGGTGGTGCTTAACCTGCAAGGTGGTCCTACACAATTCGAGACGTTTGACCCGAACATGCAAGCGCCGGACGAGATCCGCAGTATCACGGGTGAGCGCAAGACGTCGATTCCCGGGGTTACCTTTGGTGGTACGTTACCGAAATTGGCGACGCTGGCTGACCAGATGGCGGTGATCCGATCTTACCGTCATGGAATTTCCAGTCACGGTCCGGCTGCTCACCATGTCATGGCAGGTGGAAATCCCAGCGGTGCCATGTTGGGTGCTTTGTATGCCAATGCAGCCGGTTTAAGTAATCCGCAAACTGGGATGCCCAGGAACGTGCTCGTCACCAGTCTGGCTATTGATCCCAAGCACAAGGAACTTTACCGAAGTGTCGATCGCGTGTCGCAAACGGGCACGCTCTCCCCCAGCTACAAACCCTTTGACTTGGGAGCTGGTGGTGAGTTGATTGATAACATGCGATTGAAGCTGAAGGGGGATCGCTTGGATGATCGCCGTTCGCTGCTCCAGTCCCTGGATGCCTATCGCAGGCGGGTTGATACGACAGACGCACTGGCAGGGGCCAATACGTTTGAACAACAGGCCTTTGATGTGCTGATGCGAGGCGTCTCCGATTCCTTTGATTTGTCACGGGAAGATCCGCAGCTTGTGGAACGCTACGATACGGGTCACTTGGAACCGACCGATGCAGTCAAGAAGCGGAATTCCTACGCCAAGCAATTTTCACCAATAGCGCTGGGCAAGCAGATGCTGCTGGCCCGCCGACTGGTGGAAGCTGGTTGTGGCTTTGTCACCGTCACCTGTGGCGGCTGGGACAT
>CAZXJC010000091.1:0-2948 GCA_964640885.1 uncultured Pirellulaceae bacterium
GTTGTTCTGCTTCCGGGTAGCGGTGTGCATGGTAGTAGACCCATCCGACCCGACTATGAATGCGTGGTATCTTGGGGCTCAGTTCAACGGCTTTGCGAGCCGCTGTCAGTGCATTGTCGGTTTGGTCCGCCATCGCCGAGGCACCAGCCAGCAGGAAAAAGAAAGAGCGTTTGTTTCCGATATCGGGATGCTCAACCGCCTGCTGCAAAACTTCTGCCGATCGTTCAAATTGCTCGGCCATCAGCATTTGCATGCCCCAGATTTCCAGGACCCGAGCTGGTTTTTTTTCAGCCGCTTCCAGGGCTTTGGCAAAGAAAGCATCAGCGTTTTCCCATTGCTGTCCACGAACGGCGATTAAGCCGGCAGTAATTGCCAGTGGTTCTATTTCTGCGGGTCTGGCAGCAGCCTGATTTTCGTTGCCAGGTTCGTCATTTACCTCCAGGTTGAGTTGAGTGCGGAGTTGACTTAGCAGTTGAGCAAGAAATTGTTTGTCATCAAATATCTGTGCGGTCAGGTCATTGCCCAAAGGATCTACGGAACCACTGCTACCGACAAATGACGTTAGGTGTTTGGTCAGCGTTTTCCACTGCTCTAGTTGCTCAGCAGACCATTTAAATTGTTTTGCCGCTGGCTGATCAGCGATGACTTTCGCCAACTGAGTCACGGAAACAGAGATGATTCCTCGATAGGCTTCGGCGGTTGGCTTCTCTGCCAGTAGTGATTCGTAAAGCTTCACGGCGTCGGCATAGTTCTTGTTGCCGAAGTGAACCTGAGCTAATTGGTAGGTCAGCGGTTGGTTGTTAGGGGCTGCCTGTTGTAATTCTAGCAATTTTTCCAGGTACTGTTGGGAGGCTTTAGCTTCCTGCTTATGTTGTTGTTTGATAAGTCGTTCAAGCAGGCGCAAGGGGGCAGTTCCCTGGTCGCTTGTTTTTGCGGCCAGAAAGATGTCAAGTTGCTCGAGCGCCTTAGCCGGTTGCTGTCGTTTTTCCAGGGTGCGGGCTATTCGGAAAGCCAGCAGTGTTTCGTCGGGTTGGACACGATGAGCTTCCCGAAACATTGCTTCCGCTTCGGAGTCTTTGCCCGTCATCAGCATGCTCTCGGCGATCACCAGATAGGTGGCGCCATTCTTGCCTTCCAATTGCTTCTTTTGCTGATCATTCAAGCTGTATTTGTCAGGGTCGTGTAAGGCTGCCTTAACGATATCTAATACCTTGGCCGAAGATTTAGCCTGGTCGGTGAGGAAATACAACTTTCCTAATTCAAGTTGTAAGGCAAGGTAGCTGAAATCGACCGGTTGAGTACGTTGTATTTGGTCAATGATTTCGTAGAGTTTCAGTGCTCGCGGAAATTGCCGTTGTTGTCGCAGTAGTGAAGCGATTCGTCGCAAGCGTTCGATGTCGGAATGATCATTTTCAGCAGCGATAATCGCGTATCGTACCGCTTCGTCATTGCGTTTGAGTCGCAATGCCAGCGGTACAATATCCGTAAGAATCGGGGTGCCGGCAGGATCATATCGCCAGGCCCTTTCGTAGCGTGCCAGCGCCTCGGGAAACTTTTGCTGCCGAAATAGCAGTCGCCCGTGGGCAAACAATGTTGCAGCGGTTAGTCGATCCTGGTCGCGGTCACTGCGAGGCTGTTTTGGTACCAATGGGGCTGCCGGATCTTCGTCTTGCAAAGGAGCAGCGGAGCCTGGTTTTTGTGAAGTTTCTTGAGAATCTGATTTGTCCGTCCCTTGAGTTGCACTCGCTCTACTAATTGCCAGGACACAGATTAGGACTAGGGCCATTTGTAGGTGACCGATTTTCACGCCTGGGCTCCTTTTGGTAGGTGAACGGGATGGCTGGTCAGACGGATGTGCGGCAGCGGAAATAATGGCCAGTCGCAACAAGCAGTCCTTGTTTGCCTGCTCGACAGGGACTCATTCTCCTGGCGAGTAAAACCGAGAACAGTTTACCAGATACATGGAATTGGTTCCACGATAAACAGGTTGCGGTCAGAATCAGCGAGATTTTTTCTTGGCTGACCGCTTGGTTGCTGCTTTGGTCTTCTTTTTCGGAGAAGTTTGCTTGCGTTTGGCAGGCTTCGATTTTGACGGCTTTTTGGCGACAGGCTTTTTCGCCTTCGTCTGTTTCTTGGGTGCCGCTTTCTTCTTGGCAGCTTTCTTTTTAGCCGTTTTCTTGGGTGCCGCTTTCTTTTTCGCAGTTTTCTTGGGTGCCGCTTTCTTTTTCACTGCTTTCTTGGGAGCCGCTTTCTTAGGTGTAGCTTCTGGTTTAGCCGGAGCGGCTGACACGACTTCTTCTTCTACCTTTTTGCGAGTTTTTCGTTTCGGGAAACGAGACTTGGCATCGGCTGCGATTTCCAGCAGGATCGCGCGAACTCGAGTAGAAAAAGGCGTCATATCAAAGTCGGTGCCCAACTGGTGCAGGAGCGAGCCGAATTCAATTCCTTTCGGTTTTGCAATAGCTCGTTCCATTCCGGGTAGCCGTCGTTTTTTTGCTTCGGCTTCCGAGACAATTCCCAGGACGACCAGTGCCTTGGTTGTTCCCCGATTGGCTGCAATCGAATGACCAGCGAGGCCATTCTGTGTGATGTAGTCGACGGAAAAGTCAGTCGTCCCCTGGTATTTTTCCAGTTCCTTAACAGTTTTACCGAGGTTCTGTTTTTTTAAGTGTTCGAGATCAAAGGAATAATAAGTCTCAAATACGACTTGCAAGACCTGCTTGAGACGGGTGGAAGCGTCGACGGGATCTGTCAAAGAACTGAGCGTTTCGGCCAGCTCACTAACACTGGTGACACGTATTTCGTTCCAGTCATAATAGCTTTCCTGCAGTTTTGCATAAGCTTCGTCAGCTGTCTCGGGCTGCGAGTTTTCCAGGCAGCAGGCGTAGAGCAAATGTTCCAAAAGGGAGCGATCTGCTACAGGGATCACTGGCTTATAGTGTTTCTTA
>CAZXJC010000092.1:0-2648 GCA_964640885.1 uncultured Pirellulaceae bacterium
GTGTTTCCTAAGCTGTCCAGGGCATCGGTCCGCTCGCGGACGATCGGCTCCAGTCCAGCCATCTCAGCATTACCACCAGCATTATCCGCAATCGGGCCGTAAGCGTCCGTTGCCAGTGTGATTCCCAGCGTACTGAGCATCCCAACTGCGGCAATCCCAACACCGTAAACCCCGAGGGCAAAGTGACTCACGTCGGTGAAATTTCCGTGGGCAGCAAAGCCAAAGGCCAGCAAAGTCCCGCCGCAGACAACCACGACCGGAACCCAAACACTCTTCATGCCATCGGCAATCCCGCCAATGATCACAGTCGCCGGACCGGTCACGGCCTGACCGGCCAAGTCCTTGGTTGGCTGGTACTCGTCACTGGTGGCAAACTCAGTCCATTTACCGATCAGCCAGCCCGCAGCCAAACCAACACAGATACTAGCAGCCACCCCCCAATGATATGTTCCCAGAATCACTAATGTGGCAACGACACCGATGCCGCCAACCATCAGCGTTGAGCGATCAATACCTTTCGCCAGTGCTTTGAGCAATGCCTTCTGACTGGCATCCTCTTCTGTCTTTACCATGTGAATACCGACCACTGACAGGAAAATTCCCAAACCGGCAATTACCATCGGCAACAAGAGTGCCTTCAATTGCCATTCCAGCGCAGTCCCTTCGGTAATGCCGTCATAAGCTTCAATCGAAGCAAAGGCGGCAACCCCTAACGCTGCCGTGGCCAGGATCGAACCGCAGTACGATTCATACAAGTCCGCCCCCATGCCAGCCACGTCACCAACATTGTCCCCCACGTTATCGGCAATGGTCGCCGGGTTGCGAGGATCATCTTCCGGAATTCCCTGCTCAACTTTACCTACCAGGTCAGCTCCCACATCGGCAGCCTTGGTAAAAATACCACCACCAACGCGGGCAAATAACGCCTGGCTACTGGCTCCCATACCAAAGCAGAGCATGGTGACCGTGATTTGTTCGAGCGACAGGGGATCACCAAACATTGGTACAACCCACTTCAAAATCGCGTACCAGACAGTAATGTCAAGCAGTCCCAGCCCGACGACCGTCAGCCCCATCACCGCACCGGAACGGAAAGCAACTTGCAGTCCTGCATCAAGACTTTTCTGGGCACCTGCCGCCGTCCGGCTGCTAGCCCACGTGGCGGTCTTCATTCCAAAGTAACCGGCCAGTCCCGAAAAGAACCCACCCGTGATGAAAGCAAAAGGAACGTACTTGCTTTGTACGGATAACACAAACGAAGCTAAAAACAGGAGTCCAAAAATTACGACGAAAAACAATGCAACGACTTTATACTGCTGAGTTAAATAAGCTTTTGCTCCATCCCGAACATGGCCGGCGATTTCAATCATCGCCGGCGTTCCTTCATCCGCCTCGATCATTGACTTATAGAACTTCCAGGCAAAGGCCAGTGCCACCAGGGAACCAACAAAGGCAATCCCCCAGTAGACGTATTCCATGGCACCAAGCGAGCCAGCAGAATCTCCCGAACTCACCCCCTCGTCCGCGAGTAACGGAGACTGGCGCAGTAAGACAACGGCAACGACAACCATCGTGATCATCGCTAACCAGTGAAACATGCTCCCCCAACGACTTTTTTCACTTCCGTTGTTCATCGTCCTGTTAGTCCTTACTTCAAAATGGGCCTAAAATAGAAGTCTGCTGTCGGCATTACAAACCGTAATTGATTCACTAAGTGAAGAAGTGTAATTCGTTTACACGGATGATGTCAACGGGAAGCAATCGGTTCTGAAAAACTGACCTGGTACCCCGAGCCAAGACGGTCTGGCTGGCGATCCGATCCGGCCAATTGTCGATCCCATTTCTCACCCGTCCGGGTCAGGAAAGAAGGCCGTCGCAGTACCTCGCCGTCGGCCCGCAACCAACCATCGCTGGCAACTGACCCGCAAAGGAAATCTGCAGCGGACAACCTGGGTACCTGTTGAACCGAAAAGACCGATTAAACCGTTTTCACTGGCAAAACGGCCCACCTGAGCAGAACTTGTGGTAACGAGCAAAATGAGCCGATTTTAAAGAGAGAAAGCTGGTCTCCGTCATGAATCTCCGCAAGGGACCCAGATGAAATGACGTAAAATCAATCCTGAAAAGGATTTACAATACAAAACGTCTGTCGGATGGTAATCCGCTACCGCACCAACCAGGCAAAGGAAAAATGACACCTCTCAGGAAGCCATGATTGTTCGCAAAACACTTTTATTACTTGGTTTTCTGATGACTGGCGATTAAGCTAGTAGCAGCGGGTCTGCAAAGTGAGAATGATCGCTAAAGTTATCCTCACCGGCCAACCTGTTAATGCGTATTGAGGCTGCGCGTGAGACGACCGGAACCACGAAAAACGGAACATTTTAGAGAAGACTGGAGAATTCCCATGAGAATGATCTCTTTAAACCGCCAACTTCAGACAGGGCTGCTCTTATTGGCTAGTACCCTGATTTGTCTGCCGGGTCTGGCTGCTGATCGCGTCAGCGCCAAACCAACAAAGATAGACAAGCTCAACTCGCTCGGTTTATTCTCAGCCATGCAGGCGGGCCAAATTGAGGTTCAATTTATCCCGAAGAATTCCAAGCAAGCGACCATCCTGGTCCGCAATAACACCAAGAAACCCTTGA
>CAZXJC010000093.1:0-3517 GCA_964640885.1 uncultured Pirellulaceae bacterium
GGCACTTGCTGAAGCTATCAGTAATGTTCGCAATAATGTCCGTTACTGCAAAACATGTTTCAATCTCTCCGAACACGACGAATGCCAAATTTGCATCGACCCCAAACGTGATCGAACCGTCGTCTGTGTCGTCGAGCAGCCACGGGATTTAATCTCCCTGGAACAGGCCAGCGGATTTAACGGGCTCTACCATGTTCTACTAGGACGCATTGCACCCCTGGAAGGGATCGGCCCGGAGCATTTAATGATTGACGCACTCATGAAACGTGTTCAAGCAGGTGAGATCCGCGAAGTCATTATGGCTACTAACCCAACCGTCGAGGGTGATGGAACTGCGCTTCATATCTCCAATATTCTCCGTGACATGTCAGTAACCATCACCCGTTTAGCCCGGGGGATTACCACTGGCAGCATCCTCGAATTTACGAACAAGGAAATCCTGGCCGACGCTTTAGCTGATCGCCAAACATTTTAGCGAACAAAACTACTCAAAAAACAACCTTTTCTTGCAGAAAGGACCGTCTCGGATCGATAAATGACTGACACTTAAGTAGAACTTCACAACGAAGACCACACCTATAAGTCCAAGTCAATCTTTCCTCACCGAGCACCGTATTAAGCCTCATGCGACTATCCTTTGGCCTCGAACAACGACAGCTGCAAACCCAGAAACTGGCTCCCCGGATGATCCAGTCGATGGAAATCTGGCAGTTACCGATCGCGGCCTTGCAAGAAAGGATTGAGCAGGAAATGACAGACAACCCGGTACTCGAACTGGAAGAAAAAGACCCTAACTTACCGGACGAAGCTCCCGAAACGGCAGTAGCCGATGCGCCAAGCGATGGAGAAAAAGAACTTGTCGTTGACCAAGAGACTAGTAAAGCAGAGGACTTTGAGCGACTGGCTGAGCTCGACCGCCAGATCCCTGACCATTTTGATGAAAAA
The DNA here is from genome assembly GCA_964640885.1 of uncultured Pirellulaceae bacterium. Classification (GTDB taxonomy): domain Bacteria; phylum Planctomycetota; class Planctomycetia; order Pirellulales; family Pirellulaceae; genus JAZADA01. Next base: position 946 of record CAZXJC010000093.1, read on the forward strand.
CCACGCCAATCTGCCAATCGCAAACAGCAAGAAGCAGACCGTAAACACGACAGCATGGCCAATGCTGTAGCCCGACCGGAATCACTCAATGATCACTTAGAAGCTCAGCTTGGCGAATTGGATCTTGATCCACCGCTGGCTCAAATTGCCCTTAAAATCATTTCCACGCTAAGTGCCAGTGACGGTGGGTTCCTCAAGGTCAGCCTGACTGACCTACTGCCTCTGGATGCTGGCCCCGATGAAATGAAACTTGCTGAACAAGCCCTGGGGATTATCCAAAACCTCGACCCACCAGGTGTGGCAGCCCGAGACCTAAAGGAATGCCTGCTGCTACAACTGGTCCCCACCATGCCGTCGTTCGAAGAGTTGCACCTGTTAATTGCTAACCACCTGGAAGACCTGCGAGACAATAAACTGCCACAGATCGAACGAAAGACCGGTTTTTCTATTGAGAAAATCCATGAACTATGGGACGAACTGCGTAAGCTCAATCCAAAGCCAGCATCTCAATTCACCGACGTTTATGTTCCGCCAGTCACCGCGGATGTCCAATTACAAGCAAATGACAGTGGTTCTTACGATGTCATTGTCGATGAAGGCCATACGCCCCGACTTTTCATCAGTAAGTATTATCGCGAACGCTTACAAAGCGGCACAGCGACTGCTGAGGAGACCGAATTTATAAAGCGCAAGGTAAACTCAGCACAATGGCTCATGGAAGCTATCGAGCAGCGGCGAAATACCTTACGCAAAGTTGCCCAGGCCATTGTTAACTACCAGCAACCATTTCTCGACGAGGGACCAGAACATATCGTTCCCCTCAAAATGCAACAAATTGCGGACCAGGTCGGCGTTCACGTCACAACGGTTAGTCGAGCAGTAGACGACAAGTGGATAGAAACGCCACGCGGGCTCTTCCCCTTGAAGCGATTTTTTGTTGGTGGCACAGTAGGGCACGACGGCGAGGATGTGGCCTGGGACCGGATACGACTGAAATTACAAGAGTTGGTTGATCAGGAAAACAAGGCCAAGCCCTACAGCGACGACGACTTGGTTAAACAACTGGGCCAACACGGCATGAAAGTTGCCCGTCGCACGGTGACCAAGTACCGAAAAAAAATGGGAATCCCCAGCTCACGACAGCGCCGGGACTGGACTCAAGAATCTAGCGATTAGCTATTGCAGACAACCGGGTACCACTCGAATTGCGCCCTATCAAATAGACTCAATGTGCAACCCGCGACGGCGCCGTTCTTTGCGCCGCAAATCATCAATTTGATCAGCAATTTCTTTGACATTATCGATTCCGCGCAACCACAATTCGGGATGCGTTCTGTCACTTGAGACTAATTGAATCGAACCCACATTCAAGAAGCGTTCAACTAGTCCCTGGTGATAAGTCACATCATCGATATCAATGACCTCAATGCGGTCAGAAACTCGCGTCAGTATCCCGGAACGGTGGATAAACCGTTGTGTAGTCAACTGGTACCTTGCGTTTAGCTTGCGATAGAAGAACATCAACACCAGGCCAACCCACAAGAGGCCCAGCACGAGCAGGACAATTTTCCAGCTCTCACCCAAAGTCTTGATCTGGAACATCGATACGATAGCAACCACTGTCAGGATCCCTGCACCAAGCCACTTTCCAACCATCGCCTTGCTGCAATAAGCGCCTTCCCAGACGTCAACTTCCGGTTCCTCTTCGGCATTTTCACCCGGCGGTCGCAATCGTTCCGCTGGTGTTTGAGGAAGCCTGGCATCAGCTGCTACTTCCGCATCAGCAGCCGGCTCTTCATCGAGTGGGTCGACATCCCGTGGATCGAGGTGATCATGCGAGTTCATTCACTTTCCTTTCCACTGAAAACTTTTGGCTCCCTCTGGAGGCTCCAGCCGCAAGTTTAACGGCGGCATTATAGCACTGGCGGGAAATAACGCACGCTATTGCGTCGCTAAAATCAGGCATTTCTCCGCAGACGTGGTAACATCTTTACAGAGACAACCCCTTCCCCCAACCCCTACAGATCAGCTTCACCCGGGAAAAGGTGTTGTGCAACTACCGTTTAAACAGCTATTCTGACGTGCAGAAATCGGTGTAGCTTTTGACTACACGCTATTTTCTTACCGAATCGTTATCAAAAGAAATCCTTTTGGACTTTCCTCATGAGATGCCCATTCTGCCAAACAGATAACGACCGGGTGCTCGATTCACGGAGTTCAGAAGAGGGTTATGCGATTCGTCGTCGCCGAGAGTGCATGCAATGTAAACGACGTTACACCACCTACGAACGGCTCGAAGAACTAGCCATCAAGGTGGTCAAAAAAGACGGTATTCGGGAGCCGTTCAGCCGGGAGAAGATTCGTCGCGGCCTGGCGAGAGCATGCTGGAAGCGACCCCTTAGTGACGACCAGATTGATACCGTCGTGGCCGAGATCGAGAGTGACGTTTACGCAAATTTCGAATCCGAGATTGAAACCCAGCAACTCGGTGAGATGGTCATGGAACACCTCGGCCGACTGGACCAAGTTGCCTACGTACGCTTTGCCAGCGTGTACCGCGAATTCAAAGACG
>CAZXJC010000094.1:0-10660 GCA_964640885.1 uncultured Pirellulaceae bacterium
CTGACTACGCAGGCTGGGTCAAAGCCGGATGCGATCGTGTACTGGAATTATTCGGTAGCCGCGATGGTGTCTTCTCGGTCTACGGGGATGTCCACAATGGCTGCATTATGAAAAACCTCGAACACAATCTTTATGAATGCTGTTTTGGGCCCATTGGACGTACCGGGGGAAGACAATTGAAGCCGGAGTTTGGCCCCACGATGAAGGACTATGATGGGCGCCCGTTTGAAATCACTGCCCTCTATCACATGTCATTCGAATCACCCTTAAAAAAGCCACGCACGGGACCCCAATACTGGAACTTCCTGGAAATGCACTTTGACCCGCGGGAAAACGGTAACGTGCAGTTCAAGATTCGTAACCTGATTGACCCGCCCACCGACAAACCACGCGGTGGTGGTAGCGCCACGATTCCCTTGCAGTCCACCGGTCGCCCAATTGCTTGCCAGTTACCGAAGATTAAAACGTTGGCCAACGCCGAAGTGCGTTTTGCAACCATCCAGGGGCAGCCCATCCGAGGCACACGCAGTACGGCAACCGGGACCGTGTCACTTAATGGCCTGGTTGATGTTGAACCGGAAACTAGGGTTGTAATGACAGCCGTGGCTGGTACCGAGATAGATGCCCAGGTACTCACTACGTTACCGATTGCCGAAGGCTAACACGCGGCGCTCGACATCAGTCGCCCGTCTTCCAGTAGCCCCCGCGAAGATGATCAAATTGAGCTTCGCTACCCAATTGCTGGTCATCAAATGCCCCCTCGCAGTAGGCCAAATGACCCCTTACCCAGGTGCGAACTGGCCAACCCGTAAGTGACTCTCCGTGCCAGGGACTCCAGCCACACTTGGTCTGCTGCTCTTCGTTACGAATCTCCGCTGTTTTCCCGAGATCAACTAAGACCAGGTCCGCGTCATATCCAACTTCGATACGACCCTTATTGACAATATCCCAAACCCGGGCTGGCGCATCACACATCCAGTGAACCACCTGTTCCAGGGTGCAACGACCTTGGTTCACCTGGTTTAGCATCAGGGCTAACGAATTTTCAACAGCCGGTAACCCAGATGGTGATTTCGGATAAGGTTGCTGCTTTTCCTCCCAGGTATGGGGGGCATGATCAGTGGCAATCACTTGGATATCGCCTTCCTGCAATGCGTTCCAGAGCTGCTCGTTATCTTCCGCTGTCTTGATCGAAGGATTCATCTGGATCAACGTGCCCAATCGCTCATAATCCCCTACGTTAAAGAACAAGTGGTGGGGACAGGCCTCGGCGGTGATCAGATCACGGTGGTCACGTAACAAACCGGTTTCCGCGCCAGTCGATACGTGCAACACGTGAAAGCGATGCTGATGTCGGAATGCCAGATCCAAAGCCCGCTTGGTGGCCACCATGGCCGCTTGGTGATCGCGAATCCGTGAGTGGTCAGCAACATCTGTTGTCTTAGCATATTGCTGCCAGTTTGCTTGAATCGTCGACTCATCTTCACAGTGAGCGGTAATCGGTAAGGTGGTTTCTGCAAAAATTGCTTCCAAGTCATCCTGGTTATCAACCAGCAGGCTGCCTGTGCTGGAACCGATAAAGATCTTGATTCCCGGTGTCCGGGTTGCCTGCTTGAGCGCAGCCAGATTATCGGGTGTGGCGCCAATATAGAAACCATAATTGACCAGGCTAACTTCAGCAGCCCGGTCCAACTTGGCCTCCAGTTCCTGTTGGTCAATGGCATTGGGGATCGTGTTAGGCATCTCCAGGAACGTTGTCACACCGCCCTTAGCACAGGCCCGCGAAGCGTGATACAAATCTTCCTTATGAGTCAAACCGGGTTCACGAAAATGAACCTGGTCATCAACGAGCCCTGGCAACAAGTGCAAACCTGTCGCATCGATTACCTCGTCCGCGGTCACTTGAATCGCCGGATCAATATCGGCAATCTGGGTACCATCGATCAGGACGGATACCGAACTGGTTCCTGCAGGAAGCACAACCGAGGCGTTGCGAATGAGCGTTTTCATGGAAGCTAAGGGGGGGTCCAAGACGGTTCAGATGACAATACCCAATTTCTTAGCCCTTATTTTTAACGCTCTTTGAAAGTAAGGGAATGGGTAGTTGTTTTTGACACCCTTTTTACGAGCCCACTGAAAGACAGCCTTTACCATGTCTAAGGGTATTTTGTCCTGCTCAACCAGCGTGACAACCTTGGAAATAAAAGCAAAATCAGCTGGTAAGCGAGCCTTCAAACCGTTTTCCAGTTGGTCCTTGAGGTCAGCTACTTCCACTGCCAGGGGATTGCTGGAGGCGACTTGACTGAGATCAGCGTCGTCGGCAACAGCGGTTGAATTGATGTTGGACAGCTTCATACCTGTCAAAACAAACGCTACGAGAATCGACAGCTTGATGGTCAGCTTCATCATTTTCGGACCTGCCGGGGGGGAGAAATCTCTACTAGCAGAACAAACGCGTGGCCGCTTGTACACGATTTCGAGGAGCTCCAGCAAGACCAATCCCGTCACGATCCTGTCGGTAAAACAGGATCATCCAATGCCTATGGACTATCGGCGGGCCACGATCTTAGAAGCGATCCTGCAAGGCCAGCACGGCCATATCTTCCTCTTGCAAGGCTTCCATAGCGGTCACTGCTGCTTCAGCAGCCTGGATCGTCGTAATACAAGGAACCCCGTACTGGACAGCGGCCGCCCTGATACGGCCCTCATCAGTACGAGCTCCTTTGCCGTTGGGAGTATTGAGAGCTAGGGCTACTTTCCCATCAATCAGATAGTCGATCAGGTTTGGATGTCCTTCGGCAATCTTTTTCACATGTGCTACTGGAATATTCTCCCGCTCCAGCGACTGAGCGGTACCTTCGGTAGCAAGCAGTTCATAACCCATCTGCGCAAGTCTGCGCGCCAAGTCCGTGATAATTTCTTTGTGACGGGCTGTCACGCTCAAGAAAATCTTACCTTCACCCTTTTCAGGTAATACCACTCCAGCGGCCAGCTGGCTCTTGGCAAAGGCGATTGAAAACCGTTCACTAATTCCCATCACTTCCCCGGTGCTTCTCATTTCTGGACCAAGCACGATATCAACGCCGGCAAACTTACGGAAGGGAAAAACACTCTCCTTAATGGAGACATGCTTCGGTATGGGCGTACTCATAAAGCCAAGATCAGCCAGTTTTTCCCCAACCATCACCTTAGCTGCGATCTTAGCGATCGGGACACCAGTCGCTTTTGCCACAAAGGGAATCGTACGCGACGCTCGCGGATTCACTTCCAGTACGTAGACATTCATTTTCCCGTCTTCTTTCTTGACGGCAAACTGAACGTTCATTAATCCGACCACCTATAGTTTTCGAGCCATCGCTTCCGTAGCTTCCACGATTTCCTGGACCACAGGTCCTGGCAGGCTGTAAGGTGGAATGGCGCAAGCAGAATCACCGGAATGAACTCCGGCTTCTTCGATATGTTCCATCACACCGGCGATAACGACATCGGTTCCATCGGCCACTGCATCTACGTCAACTTCGGTGGCATCTTCCAGGAAGCGATCAATCAAGACAGGTTGCCCCTGTGCGACAACAAAGGCGGCTGCCACGAACTGTTCGAACTGGCTTTGGTCGTAGCAGATTTCCATCGCTCGACCACCGAGCACAAAGCTAGGCCGCACAAGTGCTGGAAAACCAACTTTCGTTGCCTCAGCTCTGGCTTCCGCCATGTTCCTAGCGATGCTGTTTGCCGGTTGCTGCAGGCCGACCTGGTGCAGCATTTTTTGGAACTTTTCTCGATCTTCCGCCTCTTCAATCGTATCTACGCTGGTCCCTACGATAGGCACACCCGCATCATCGAGTGCACGAGCCAGGTTTAGTGGCGTTTGGCCACCAAATTGAACAATCACACCATCTGGTTGCACCGCGTCGCAGATATTTAACACATCTTCGGTGGTCAGTGGCTCAAAGAACAACAGGTCACTAGTATCGTAATCCGTGCTCACTGTTTCCGGGTTCGAATTGACCATGATCGATTCAATGCCCAGTTCCCGCAAGGCAAAGCTCGCATGGCAACAGCAGTAATCAAATTCAATTCCCTGGCCAATCCGGTTAGGGCCGCCGCCCAAGATAATGATTCGTTTCTTGCCGGGTGTTTTAGCCGGCGTTTCATCTTCATCTTCATAGGTTGAATAAAAATAAGGCGTGTAGGCTTCAAATTCTGCGGCACACGTATCGACGGCTTTGAAAGTGACCGTGATACCTCGACTCTTGCGCCAATCCCGGACTTCCTGTTCATTGCTATCAAGCAACGTGGCCAACTGCCGATCGGAAAAGCCGTACTGTTTTGCTTTTCTCAGGGTGGCATCATCTACCTGATCTGTGGATCCCAGTTCAAGCAACTGCTGTTCCATTTCCACGAGCTCCTGGAATTGATCCAGGAACCAGGGGTCGATCTTGGTTAACTCAAAAACCTCTTCAGTCGTCATGCCGCTTTTCAGGGCATACCGTAAATACCATTGACGCTGGTCGCCGGGTGTTGCCAGTTTCGCTCTAATTGCTTCCTGGTCCGGCTGTTCTTCGCTACCCCAGAGATCCTTGGAGTCGCAGCCAAATCCAAAACTTCCCACTTCCAAACCTCGCAACGCCTTTTGAAAAGACTCCTTGAAGGTACGGCCAATCGCCATCGTCTCACCCACGCTTTTCATCTGGGTCGTGAGCCTGGCATCTGCCTCAGGAAACTTTTCAAAAGCAAAGCGAGGAATCTTGGTCACGACGTAATCAATCGTCGGTTCGAAGCAAGCCACCGTTTCACGGGTAATATCATTGGGAAGTTCATGTAACCGATAGCCAACGGCCAGTTTGGCAGCGATTTTAGCGATCGGAAAGCCGGTGGCTTTACTCGCTAGTGCACTGGAACGGCTCACTCGAGGGTTCATCTCGATGACCACCATGCGACCCGTTTTTGGATCAATGGCAAACTGGATATTTGATCCTCCCGTTTCAACACCAATCTCACGTATCACCGCCAGGCTGGCATCACGCATCCGCTGGTATTCCTTGTCTGTCAGCGTTTGCGCTGGGGCGACCGTAATTGAGTCACCCGTATGAACACCCATCGGATCAATATTTTCAATCGAGCAGATGATAACGACGTTGTCATCCTCGTCGCGCTTCACCTCCATTTCTTATTCTTTCCACCCGATATTCGATTCTTCGAGCAACACTTCAGTAACCGGCGACTGGTCGAGACCCTGCCGGACAAGCGTATCAAATTCCTCCCGGTTGTAGGCAATTGCGGATCCGCTGCCACCCATCGTGAAACTGGGCCGCACAACGATCGGTAACGGAATCTCCTGCATCACGTCACGGGCTTCCTCGATCGTATGAACGATCCGCCCATGACACACCTCCAGCCCGATGTCTGCCATCGCATCTCGGAACTGGTCTCGTTCCTCCGCTTTGGCAATCACGTCTGCCCGCGCGCCGATCATTTCACAGTTAAATTTTTCCAGCACGCCGTGCTTGGACAAATCCATGGCTACGTTCAAACCTGTCTGTCCACCCAGTGTAGGTAGCAATGCATCTGGACGTTCCTGCTCAATAACCTTGGCAATTAGCTGCCACGTTAACGGCTCGATGTAGGTTCGATCCGCTGAACTAGGATCCGTCATAATGGTGGCTGGATTCGAATTAACCAGCACCACTTCATAGCCTTCTTCTCGCAATGCTTTGCAGGCTTGGGTACCGGAATAGTCAAATTCACACGCCTGACCAATGATGATCGGCCCCGAACCGATCAACAATATTTTTTTGATGTCGTCTCGCTTTGGCACGCTGCTGGCCTTCCATTTCTCAGCTAAGTTCGCCGTTGTTGGCTGCGGGCGAACGATGGTTGGGACCCCAAAGCCGCCATCTTTTGGAATCAAGCGGTTTTGTGGGTATAAAATCTCTCGAATTTAGCCCACGGCATGGTTTCTTGACAAGGACCCTTTTGAGATTAGCGGCCCCTCTTTTTCGCCATAATTGGTATGACTCGTCCTGCTGCAGACGAGTTGATCGCTACAGAAGCCCCAATCTCCGAGCAGTTGCCCACAAAAGTACCGGTCCAGGTGCCTAAACAGTAAGCAGCTGGTTAAGCAGCGAGTTGACAGTTTTGCGTAACGTGTTTAGTATAAATATCTTCCCCCCTGTTCTTTAGTGCCCGGCAATGTGAGGTGATACGAGGCAATTTTGTCCAGTCCATCGCGCTCAGGAGTCTTTGCCAAGGCGACGGATTGCCGCGTTGATAAGTTCACCGAAAGCGTCAGCTTCGATCAGAGACTGTACGCGCACGATATCGTTGCTTCTCAGGCACACGCTCGAATGCTGCAAAACGTTGGTCTCATCGAGGCAGACGAATGCCAGCAAATTGTCGAGACCTTAGATAATATTGGTCAGGAAATTTCCGCCGGATCGTTTCCACTCTCACACGAGCTGGAAGACATCCACATGCACATTGAACAGGCACTAATTGACCGTCTCGGGGACGTGGGGCGAAAACTGCATACTGGGCGAAGTCGCAATGACCAGGTAAATACCGATTTACGACTTTGGATTAGAGCTGCCATTGATGGGACCGACCAGCTACTGCGCAACCTGCAACAATCTTTTTTGAGTCGCTGCCAGCAGGATGAAGGGGTAATCCTGCCGGGTTACACGCATTTACGGCGAGCCCAGCCTGTCTTGGCCGCCCACTACTGGCTGGCTTACTGCGAAAAATTCCAACGGGACCGGGATCGTTTGGCTGATTGTCGCAAGCGCGTCAATGTCTGTGGCCTGGGAAGCGCTGCGCTGGCAGGGACCAGTTTACCAATTGATCGGGATCAAGTTGCCGAAGCACTAGAATTTGAAGCGGTAGCTGCCAATAGCCTGGACGTTTCCAGCGATCGTGATTTTGTTGTCGAAACAGCTTTTGTTCTGACTCTAATTTCCGAACACCTCAGTGCCTGGGCAGAAGAGTGGATTATCTGGTCGACAGTTGAATTTGATTTTCTTGAGCTACCGCAAGAGTTTTGCACCGGCTCATCGATTATGCCTCAAAAGATCAATCCGGATGTACTGGAACTCATTCGTGGCAAAACGGCCCGCGTGATCGGCAACCTGCAAACACTGCTGGTGCTGCTCAAGGGGTTGCCGTTGGCCTACAACCGGGATCTGCAAGAAGACAAACCTGCCCTTTTTGACTCCTTCGATACAGTACAAGCATGCCTGGAACTTGCTGCACCCCTGGTTGAAACAACTCAATTGAAACGCGTGGCTATTGAAACTCAGCTCCACTTGGGCCACTTGGACGCCACAAACCTCATGGAATACCTGATTCAACAGGGTGTACCACAGCGAACAGCACACCATATTACTGGGCAATTAGTAAGGATCGCGCTGGACGAAGGAATATCACTGGCTGAACTACCTATCGAGAAAATGCAAACCTGTTACTCCGAAATGGACGATTCTATTTATGAGGTGCTGGGTGTCGAGAATGCCGTCCAGTCATTTCAAAGTTATGGGTCAACAGCACCCGCTGCAGTCAACGAGCAATTCGCTCGCTGGCAGACAAGACTTGCCGAAGAATAATCGTCCAATCAACTGGGTAAATTAACATGTTGACAACACATTCAACCGCGCTTTCAGGACAGGCTATCAATCGCATTGTTGCGCTGCTCGTCATTACATTGATGGCTACCGGTACCAACCTGCGCGGGCAAGGTACTAACCCGTTCGGCCAACCTGGCGCCAAACCAGCGCCCACGCCGACTGTGCAAAACCCTGGACCACTTCCTGGTGTCTTACCGACCCCCGAACCGCTGGTGGTTCGCCTGGTTCGAGAATCGAATCCTGCTACACCGCTGGAATTGACACGGGCAGTGCAACTGATGATTCAAACCAGTCAGTTGAAAGAAGCCAAGCGTTACTTGCAGCAACTCGTCGCCCTCAAGATGACACCTGAAGAGAAAGCTGAGTTACAACGCAAGTTTGGGACCGGTCTCTTTTTACAGCTGTCCCGCGAAGCCGACCTGCAACCCGAGGGAGCCCAGGTCGCAGAGGCCGTTGCCGATGCTGCTTATCGCGCAGCCCAAGATCCAAATCGAATCGCAGCTCTGATCGCCAAGTTGAGCGACCCGTCCGTGGAAGAACGTTTAACCGCCATGGAAGATCTGCGACCCAGTGGTACAACAGCGGTCATCGCCCTGGCTGATCTGCTCGGTGACCAGCAACGCCTGGCTGAGCAACCAACAATTCGAGCGGCCTTGTTGAAATTTCGGTCAATTGCCCATGAACCATTGATTGGCTATCTCGATGCAGCAAACACCAATATTAACCAGCAAAAAGAAGTCGTTGATTTGCTGGGTCAACTTGGTCATTCCCGCAGCACACTCTACCTGGTACGACTTGCCGTACTAGGAGAGCCAGGATCGTTGCTCCGCACATCAGCTCAACGTGCCCTGCAACAAGTTACTGGCGCCGTTCCAATTCGGGAGGAAGCCGAAGTTTATTTGCAGCGCATGCTGCAAGAATTTCGCCAGGGTACTGTTCCTGTACAAGCCAACGCAGACAATCGCATTACCCTTTGGCAGTGGAATGCAAAGAAGAAAACAAGTATCCCAATACAATATCGAGCTGATTTGGCGGCCGCGGTACTCTCCGCCCAGGCAGCTGCTAACCTGTATGCCTTGGACCAACAGAATCGCCAATATCAACTGTGGTACTTATCTCATATTCTCGCAGCCAGTAAACAACTTGGCGGTTTGAACAAGCCACTCTCCCGGCAAGCTGGTGGAGCCGCAGAGATTGCCAGTAACGCGGGACCAGTGGTGGTCCATGATGTCTTCCAGCAAGCTCTCGAAACGAATCAAATTGCCGCTGCAATCGCAGCAGCGGAAGTGCTGGCAAGCATTGGTTCACCTGTTTTACTAGACAATCTCAGTGGTGACCGCGCACCGTTAATTCAGGCGCTGTTTCACGCCAATCGACGTTTACGATTTACGGCTCTCGAGACCATCTTGACGCTCGATCCCCAAAAACCTTTTCCAGGCAGTATCCATGTAAGTGATGCGCTCGGTTACTTTGCCGGCAGTCGAGGCCGACGAACAGCCTTTGTTGGACACCCGTTGGCAGCACGCGGTCAGTTTATCACAGGACTATTGAATCAAGCGGGTTACCACGCAGAAACAGTCCTTGTTGGGAAATCGCTGATTGAGCTGGTTCGCAAGCAAACCGATTGCGATTTAGTTCTCATTAGCGACACCATTTCCCGCCCCACTATTGGCGAGATTATTCAGCGTTTCCGCGACGACCCGCGTACCGCATCAATTTCTATTGGTATCTTAGCTGATCCGGAAAACCTCGAACGAGTCACCATGTTGGCAACCATGGATCCACTAACCGAAGTTGTGGGTCGACCGCATACGGTGGAAAATCTCGCTTTCTATCTTGCTCGGCTAGAACACCTCGGGTCCCATCATCATGTGGGTGTTGAGGAACGCATTGCCCAGGCGCGCAAAACATTGCAATGGGCTACAAAGCTCCTGGAGAAATCAGATCAATACGGTTTTTACGATCTCTTTCGACAAGAACCTGCCTTCATTAGCGCAGTCTCCGTCCCCAGTTTAACCCGGTACGCATCACCGATCCTTGGGTCCATGGGAACGGCTAACTCGCAAAAAGCACTCGTGAACACCGCCAGTCGTAATGGTTTAGACCTGGCGTCTCGACAGGCAGCAGCGCAGGCTTTTGACCGCGCGGTACAAAAGCGACGCGTGATGCTCACCCAAAAAGATATCCTTCGCCAATACGACCGCTACAACGCTAGCGAAACGCTCGACAAACAAACCCAGCAAGTGCTGGGCGGACTTCTGGACAGTATCGAACGACGGGCTTTACTCAAAAGCGCCACAAGCACCACCAAGGAAGGTAACTGATGCACGTTCACATTGAGCCACTGACAAACGACTTCCTTCAACTCTAAGGCTTTCGAGCCCAACACCATTGCATCATGTCCGACCTGGTACCTCGCCACCTCAAGGAAACGGGCCCGCCGATTCCGGGCATTATCGGGTCAAGCGCGGCAATGGAGAATGTCTATCAGTTGACGCGCAAGGTAGCCTCGAGCAATGCCTCTGTTTTGCTACTCGGTGAAACAGGTACGGGAAAAGAGCTTATCGCCACGGCCATTCACCGCTTGAGTGCTCGCGGAAGTGGGCCATTCGTGAAAGTCAATTGTGGCGCATTAAGCGACAATCTCTTGGAAAGCGAACTGTTCGGCCACGTGCGGGGATCTTTTACAGGTGCCATTGCAAACCGTACTGGTCGCTTTGAAGCAGCGCACACGGGAACCATCTTTCTCGATGAAATCAATTCCACAACATCTGTACTGCAAGTGAAATTACTACGCGTTCTCCAGGAACGCGAGTTTGAACGGGTGGGTGACACACAAACCATCGAAGTAGACACGCGTGTCATTGCTGCCAGCAACTGTGATCTACGGGAAGAAGTGCAGCAAGGTCGCTTCCGCGAAGATCTCTACTGGCGACTCAACGTTGTTCCTATTGAAATTCCACCATTACGAACGCGCCGCGAAGACATTGCAGAACTTGTTGCCTATTTCCTGCACTACTATAGTGAAGCTAATAACCGTCACG
>CAZXJC010000095.1:0-4224 GCA_964640885.1 uncultured Pirellulaceae bacterium
GGCTGCAACTTGATCGGCTAATCACCTCCATACCCGACAAAGAGAAGTTCAGTTACTTCTATTTCCATCAGGCATATCGAGCCAGCAAGCACATGATGCTCGAGCCCCTCCTGTTGTTCGAGACAGTCTACCTTGAAGATCGATCGGTGTTGGAGTTGCTTGACCCGGACTTCAGCTGGCAAAGCGACCTCCTGACGGCTGCCTACATGGGGAAGGTTGGCAAACGGGAAGACAAGATTCTTACCTTTAAGAGAGTACCTCTTGAGGATCGCCGCTGGGGTGGCGTCGTTACGAATGCCGCTGTGCTTACCATGACATCGTCGCCCGTGCGTACTCAACCGATTACACGAGGCGCCTGGCTCAATGCCGTGATCTTTAATGATCCACCGGAACCGCCACCGGCGGACGTTCCTGCTTTGCCCGAGGCTGATAATGAACGCTTGAAAAAACTCACCCTGCGAGAGCGGATCGATGAACATCGCAAGCGGGCTGATTGCGCGGCCTGTCACCGGACCCTCGACCCGCTCGGTTTCGCCCTGGAGAATTACGGGCCAACTGGTCTCTGGCGAGACCACTACGAAAACGGTCGGGAAGTCAATCCGGGCGGCACCCTCTTTAACCAGCACAACTTTACCACCGCCATTGAATTCAAGAATGTGCTCCTCAAGGAGAAACGCCGATTCCTGCGTGGTTTCACTGCACATCTCCTTTCCTATGGCATTGGCCGCGAACTCTCCATTGCCGATTTTCCGGCCGTGGATCGAATCGCAGATCGTGCAGTAGCTGGCGAGGATAGCCTGCGCTCAGTGCTCAAGATGATATGCCTCAGTGAACCGTTCCTGGATCTGCCTCGTAAGAGGTCAGCGACCGAGTTAAAATCAACACCTGGGCCTGGTAAACAGGACCAATAGAACCCACTTATGACTCGGCATAAGTCCCGAGGAAAGAGAGACCAATCATGAACGATCCTGTTGTCAGCCGACAATCCTCTCGTCGCGGTTTCTTGGGTGGTCTCGGTGGAGCGGTCCTGGGACTCCCGTGGCTCGAGAGTGTTGCCCGCGCTGAGCGCAACGAGTCGCCTTCACTTCGACTGGCCTTCTTTTATTTACCGAATGGACTGGTGCGCCGCGGGTTTTTCCCGGGTGAATCAGACCGCAAATTGCCAAGTTTTGCTTCTCAAAACAACGTGTGGCGTTTCGATGGAGTTTCTGCTCCAGTCGGCAGTCATCCGCTGACATTCACTTCAACGCTGGCGCCGCTGCATCCGCTGCGTGAGAAAGTTTCCCTGGTAACCGGCCTGGATCGAACGTTTCAGAACGGTACGGATTCCCATGCCCAGGCGGCTTCCTGTTACCTGACCAGCTGCGCCCCGTACACCATTCCCAACTCCGTTTATCCCCTGGCTCGCACATTGGATCATGTGGCAGCGGACACCATTGGAAAGGGAACTCCGTTTACGACGCTGGAGTTAAGCTGCAACGATTCGGAGGACAACATCGAGTCCATTTACTTTGACAACATGTCCTGGTATGGACCGGGCCATGTTGCCCCCTCGATGCGTAATCCGCGGAAAATCTACGACCGGCTGTTCAGTACCGGGACCAATAACCGTTATCGGAATATTACTGACCTGGTACTTGGTAACGCAAACAGGTTGCAGAAGAAACTAGGCAGGAACGATCGGCAGAAATTCGCTGAGTATTTTGACTCCATCCGTTCGATTGAAACACGCATGGATAAGATGGATGCACTGCAGGCTGACATCGCCAGTTACAAGCCGGAACGTCCGGGCGACCACTTTCCGCGCAACGAGTATATCCATGTCGTGGGTGATTTGATGGTTGCTGCATTGCAGGCTGGCCTGACGAATGTCAGTAGTTTAATGATTGCGCCTGAACGATGGACAACGACCAACAAGTACGAGGGCATTCTAGACCAACCTCGCAGCCACCATTCCATGACGCATAACCAGGCGCAATTCATAGACGACCTCCTGAAACTTGATCGGTTTCACGTGAGTGCTTTTGCTCGCCTGCTGGCACGGATGGATGCTATCGAGGAGGCAAATGGAACGACCCTGCTCGATAACACGATCTTTACCCTCGGTTGTGGCCTCGGTGACGGGGCAACCCACCAGTACAACGATCTGCCAGTTGTCGTCGCTGGTGGTGGCAGCGCTGGTCTTAAGCTTGGTAACCACGTCCAGTGCAAGGCCGGTACTCCACTGGCCAACTTGTGGCTTACTCAGTTACAGGCCCTGGGTATTAAGACCGACAAATATGCCGATAGCACAGGTCCGCTTTCGCCGATTTTCAGCTGAGCAGAGTTAGCAGCATGACCTGCTGCCAAAAGACTTGCAGACGCCGCCGCAGGGGGCGAAGATGGGGGTTGTTTGGTTTCAGCAGCCGATGGTAATCTTAGGCTGAGAAGGTAACCTGGCTAAGGAAAACACCATGGCTAACTGTCCAAAATGCGGACGCCAGACAACCGTCTGGAACCGAGATATTTTGAGTGGCTTCTGTTCACGTTGCCTTATTCAGGCGCCGACTGTCCGCTTGGGATGCGGATCATTAATATCAATTTTCGTGATAGTTGTTATCGCGCTTGCCTGGAATGAAGCCGAAAAAAAAGACAAGTCGCATCACGCTACCCGCAATCAAGTGCAAGAACTACGAAAAGAGGTTGAATCCGTTGAAATCACACTCCGCAAACTTCAGTCTGCCGTCGACAAGCTCAGCGAGTCACTAGCACCACCCGCTGACGTCTCCCCCGCTCCCACCGTCCCTGAGGCAGACGCCGAACCTGAAACCCCTAACCCCACCCCGCCAGGGGAGCAGTAACTGGCTAACCAGCAACGGCCGTCTCCTGACCGTCGTTCCGGGAAAAAACTTCCGCAAAGCTAACCAAGACGATCCGCAGAGAGCGCATCTTGCCCCTTCTCCAAAAGAGTGAACTGCCCGGTTTTCACCTGCCTCTGACCTGCCTTTGATGCTATTATTTAGTCAAGTGCAGCGAAGGTCGATCAGCAGAAAACGTCGTCAAGATCACTTGAGGATTAACATGGGCCGCAATTCGTATCTCATCCCACGGCGCCAGTTGTTGAAAGGTGCCGGTTTCTCGATGGCGCTTCCTCTGCTGGACATCATGTCCCCCGCATTAACCCGGGCAAAGCCCACCAGCCAGTCTCCGGTGAGATTGTGCGTGTTGTACAAAGGGTGCGGCGTTAATCCCCACTCGTGGGATATTGTCGGGGGAACCGAAACCAGCTTTGAATTGTCGCGAATTCTTAAACCGCTGGCCCCCGTTCAAGACGATATCCTGGTGCTAGGGAATCTTGATAACCAGGGATCATCCGACCACATGGATGCACCTGGCACGTTCATGAGTGCCACAAAGCATAAGAACAGTAATCGATATTCATTTGATCAACGGGTCGCCGATCGGATTGGCAGCGACACGCCGATCAAGTCTATGCAGCTGACGGCTGACAACGTCTGGAAGCAACATCCCTGGTTGAACGTTTTATCTTACGACAAAAACCATCAACCGCTGCGCGGACACCATGATCCCCAGCTTGCTTTTGACATGTTGTTTCGAGATTCATCCAGGGCCGGCCGGCAGAGACAATTGTTGAGTGTGTTGGACGGGGTCAAAGAAGCATCATCGTCCTTGTCGAAGAAAGTAAGCGCACGCGACAAGCGGGTCTTGGAGCAGTACTATGATTCGATACGAGATGTGGAAAACAGTATCCAGCAGGCCCGGCAGAACAGCCGTGACGTGGGCCTGGACAAGAAACTTTCCAGCATCGATCCGAGCTTGAAAGTTGGAAACTTGGGTGAGCGAATCAAGGCGATGCTTGACTTGATCACGCTTGCCTTCTGGACCGATTCGACACGAGTGGTCTCCTGCATGCTCGCCAATACCAACAGTCGTGTTCATTATGATTTCATGGGTGTGAATGCAGAATTTCATTACGTATCGCACCACGTTCGAAATAAAAAGGTCCTGCCGCAATACGACAAGATTAACATCTGGCACACCGGGCAATTGCGCTATTTGATCGACAAGATGAAGACAATCAAAGAAGGCAATGGCAGCTTGTTCGACAACTCCCTGATTCTCTGGGGCTCAGGGATCAAGCATGGTGATTATCATTCGCTAACCGACCTTCCGCTCGTCCTGGCTGGCGGTGGTGGTGGAAAAGTGAACCTGGGCCGGCACGTT
>CAZXJC010000096.1:0-3512 GCA_964640885.1 uncultured Pirellulaceae bacterium
AGGGGGATGCGTTACCGCAACCAAGTGAGATTGCTGAGGGCATTTACAAGAGCAAAGCTAAAGGCTATGCCACTTTTTTACAGCCTGACCTGATCACCCATTGCACCTGCGATAGCGACGGCGACACGGCCAGCGGATTCGTCAC
This sequence comes from uncultured Pirellulaceae bacterium, assembly GCA_964640885.1. GTDB lineage: Bacteria > Planctomycetota > Planctomycetia > Pirellulales > Pirellulaceae > JAZADA01. Next base: position 146 of record CAZXJC010000096.1, read on the forward strand.
GTTTTCCGCTCCGAATCTTTATGCCGGAAAGGTACGATACATTGCCCGACGCAGTGAAGATGAATGGCAAATCGAAGAATTCCACCTCCCTAATTACGGCATTAAGCCCGTCCTGGACAAGGATGGAAACTGGCAACAATCTCCGCTCGACACGAGTGACACTGACCAGGAAAGCAGTAAAACTCCTGCCAGCGAGGAACCCGGCGACGGTGATCAAGCCAGTGAAGCGGACAAGGCCAAAGCGGCAGCAGCAACCACCGACAGCAACGCCCCACTGAGCAATCTCGTTGCCCGGCACCTGATCTGCAAAGCTGCATCTATGAGCAATGCCGACTTCAAGAAATTCGCCGGCCCCGAGAGCAGTCTTGACGCAAGGCCGTATAAAAACAAATCGCTGACGCTGGTTCTCTTAACTCACAACCTCAAGAAAGCCATGGCAAACAATCCCGAGGCCGCTAACGACTTCCAGTTTCTCGGCGATATCGACCTGGGAAAATTTGCTCAGGCCCTGACTCGCAGTGACTTGCAGGGGTTTGCCAGCCTGATTCAGCTAGAGTTCATCACTCACTCCGCCTGCACGACCGAGGGTGATCGAGCAACCGGCTTCGTAACGTTTCATGCCAAGGAACTCTATTCCGGCAAGGTAGACTTCGTCGCAACACGGCAAAAGGACAACTGGCGGATCGATGAACTTCATTTACCCAATTACGGCATCAAGCTGGTCCTGGGTAAGGATGGCAACTGGCAGCATGCCGAGAGTGATGCCGACAAGGCAGCGACTCCTTAACAGACTGGAATGCCCGGGCGTTAGCCTGCCTCAATTCAATTACCAAAAAGTTCCTTGTGCAGCTGTCGCAAGACCTGGTTACTGTTGAGCAGGTAATCACGCTCGGCCTGTACGGCCTGGGCCGTTTGCTTGACCAGGTCTTTGAACTCCGGCTGGTTGGCCAGTTTTTTTCGGGCAGCCCGCTGGGCTGCCTGGATTTCCTCGTTTGTCACGAACAATGCTGAAAAAGCTTTCCGCTGCTGTTCTTCTCGAGTTTCTCGTTCCTTGACCAGGCCCAGGTATTGCGGATCCTGCTGATGTTTTTGTCGTACCCGCTCGAAGGCGGCAGCAAACTCGTTAGCGGGTAATATTTTCAAGCCTTTGTCCTGGGCTAGTATGTAAGCACGTTCAGCTTGCCGAGCCTGGTTAATTTCCTTCTGCTGTTGCTGGTATCGCTTATCCTGGCTTTGCAACTCTCGTCGCTGCTGGTCGATTTTCTTACGAACTTGCTTGATCGTACTAAACACTTCTGGAAATTTTTCATGTTCTCGCACTTTCTGCGCATCCACGTTGGCCACCAGTTGACGAAAACGCTCGTCATCACGATAGATCTGATCACGTGCATTCATTAACAGTCGCTGGTAGCGATCTTTCGCTGAACGTGCCAGCGGCTTACGTGCCGACTGGATTTTCTTCAACTGTTCACGCCGCGCCGGCCAGTCTTTTAAAGCGGCTGCCTGCAGAATTTGCACATTATCGAACGATGCCGAGGAGCGATCCACTTGGAAGGCAAAGTAGCTGCGTTGACGATCGAGAATCGGATGCTGACCAATCACAAAATGTGCTCGGTCCACGTGTGCTACGATTTCATCCTTAACAATCTCCACGGTCATCGTGTACCACTTGTCCGGCTGGAACTCGCAGGCACATTCCCCCTGGACACTGGGGTAGTAGGGGACGGACTGATCACGAGCTGTTTGAATATAGAAATGATCCGGGTGGATATGGACAACCGCGTTGTAGTGTCCCGGGGTGCCGGTTAACAAGCGAATATCCTTGGCTCCTTCGAAGCGAAAATCAAATCGCATGACGACATTTTGATACTCGGGTTTCTTTATAAAAATACGGTCATTCTCTGCTGCCAGATCATTCCGCCAGAGGGCTTCATTTCGAACACTCCAGGGCGAGCGAAAAAACCAGCGATCGCTGACCCTGCCTGCTGAGAAAGAATCCTGGAAATAGGATTTACCCGTACGTGCCATCAGCAGGGGACTCGCTGTGCGAGCCTGCACTTGCTGGCGCCAGGAGGCCAGTTGGTCTCGCATTTGGTCAACTCGTTCGGGATGTTTCCGAGCAACATCGTTTTGCTCGCCCACATCGCTGCGAAGGTTATAGAGCTCGGCATGACCATCATCAAAGAAGTCGATCAGCTTCCAGTCACCGGCTCGCACTGCACCAGCCGAGCGGCCGCCGAGGAAGTGAGGTTTGTCGAGCGGGTAGTGCCAGTAGATGGCCTCTCGTTTGAGCGCGGTTGTTGGATCAGCCCAGTTTGCCAGGCAGGAAACTCCATCGAGTGTTTGGGCCGCCGGTGGTTTGATCTGGGCTGCCGCCAGTAGCGTGGGATAGAAATCCACATTGACTGTCGGTTCTTGACTGATTTTGGCGGCTGGCATGCGTCCCGGCCAATGAACGACCAGGGGAATGCGAATACCACCTTCGTACAACTGGCTCTTCCCTCCCCGCAAGGGGGCATTGCTGGTCACCTGGCTCTCACCGCCGTTGTCGCTGGTAAAAATAACGATCGTATTCTCGTCGATTCCCTTCTCGACCAGTTTTTTCATAATCAGGCCAACCCCGTCATCAATACTTTCGAGCATGGCAGCCAAGTGAGGATTATGATCGCTGGCCCAGTGGTTAAGCGGATCCCCCTGGTGCCCCGCATCCTGGCAAAGGTAGCACTTCTCGCGGTGGCTTTTACCGGGCGGATGTTTGCGACGGTACTTGTCGACCACTTCTTTCTTACCATTGAGAATCGAATGGGTCGCATAATGACTTAGCAGTAGGAAGAAAGGCTTCTCGTGATTTTTTTCAATGAAATCCACGGCTTCATGATTCATACGATCGACCAGGTATTCATTCTCGCCGAGTTTTTGATTAGGAATATCAACCCAACGGATTGGTTGATCTCGAAACTTGTAAGGCCAGAAATTAGCACCGTTACCAACACCTTTTACCTCGCCAGCAAACTCGCTGGCAAAACCATGATCGGTAGGACGAATTTCAAATGGTGCCTGGTGGTACTTGTAGCCGGTCAAATGCCACTTACCGATCATCCCTGTCTGATAGCCATGCTGCTGGAAAACTTCCGCCAGCGTTACGTGGTTTTCCGAAAGCGCGTTAGCAGAATTGGGCCGCAAGTAGTCCAAGATACCGACGCGAGCAGGGTACTGGCCGGTTAATAACGCAGCACGGTAGGGGGAGCAGACGGGTGCTGCTGCATAAGCCTGCGCAAATCGCACCCCCTGTTGGCTGAGCCGGGCCAGGTGGTGTGTTTCGTTAAACCGGTTGCCGTAGCAACCCAACTCAGACCAGCCCAGGTCG
>CAZXJC010000097.1:0-2615 GCA_964640885.1 uncultured Pirellulaceae bacterium
TACCTCCACGAAGGTAACGGTCACGTCCTGGATGCGGGGATCATGTAGTTCCAGTAAGATCGCCGTGCTGACGACTTCCCGGATAGCTTCTGCTGCTCGTAAAACGCGTCGAGAACTCATGGTAAGGAAAGGTCCTGTAAAGGAAATTGAAATAATGATCGGTGATGCAAGTGCCAGCCTTAATTGTCTTTATAAGGTACGTGCGACTTCTTCAATCTTGTAAGCTTCTAAGACGTCATCCTGCTTAATGTCATTGAAGCCGACAAGCTTGATGCCGCATTCAAATCCGCGAGCGACCTCTTTGACATCATCCTTTTCTCGTCGCAGAGAATCGAGCATATAGTCGCCGATGGTTCGTCCATCTCGATTGACTCGGATTCGACAGCCACGTTCGACATTGCCCTGGGCGACGTAACAGCCAGCGATTGCACCGTGGCGACCAATGGTGAAGACGCGTTTGACAAGCGCGTGCCCTAATTCCACAACTCGTTTCTCTGGTCGTAGCTTACCCTCAAGCATTAATTTGATGTCATCAGTAATATTATAAATGATGCTGTAACGGCGAATTTCAACCTGCCGTTCGTCAGCCAAGATGCGAGCAGCTTCATCCGGTACTACGTTAAAGCCGATCACGACGGCCGAAGACGCATGTGCCAGGGTGACGTCAGCTGCCGTAACCCCGCCGACGGATGCTTGAAGAATTTTAACTTGTACTTCCGGGTGTTCGAGCTTGCCAAGCTCTTTTTGAATTGCTTCGATAGAGCCGCGGACATCTGCTCGAATGATCAGGTTTAAAACGGCAACTTCGTCTGTTTGGCCAAGAATCCCGTCTTCCAGCTGTTGTTGGAAATCTTCAAACGAGATGCGTACCGTATGTCCTGAGAGAGCCTGGGTGCGGTTTTGCGATCCTCGCTGTTCGGCAATCGAACGGGCGCTGGCGACGTCTTCAAGTACATGGAAAGCATCACCGGCACCGGGAGCCGTATCCAGGCCAGCCACGTTTACGGGAACCGAAGGCCCTGCTTCATGGACAAGCTGGTTTGGATTCAAAGTGTCATACATCGCCTTAACGCGGCCAAAAGTCGTTCCGCAAACCACCACATCACCGATTCGCAGTGTCCCAGATTGAACGATCAATTTTGCCAGCACCCCTCGCCCACTTTCCTGCTCGGATTCCAGGCATATTCCCTGGGCCGGGCGATCAGGATTTGCCTGGTATTCATTCAAGTCGGCTATCGTTAGCAAAGTGTCTAGCAGGTCATCAAGTCCATCTCCCTTAGTTGCACTGGTCTGGATGACTTCCGTGTCTCCACCCCAATCACCACTGGGCGTTAAATCGAACTGGGTTAACTGAGTCATTGCCTTAACCGGATCGGCACCAGGCAAGTCCATTTTGTTGAGAGCGACCACGATCGGTACGTCAGCCGCTTTAAGGTGGCTAATGGCCTCTTCAGTTTGAGGCATAATTCCGTCGTCTGCTGCTATGACGAGTACCGCTATATCCGTTACGTTAGCACCCCGAGCACGCATTTCAGTGAAGGCTTCATGTCCAGGAGTATCAACAAAGGTAATTAGTCGATCATCTTTACTGATTTGATAGGCACGGATGTGTTGTGTAATACCACCGGCTTCGCCGGAGACTACATCGGTTCCGATGAAAGCATCCAATAGTGTAGTTTTTCCGTGATCGACATGGCCCAAGAAGGTCACAACGGGTGGACGCGGAAGCAGACTGCTGGCGTCATCTTCCTGTAGAGAAAGCTGGTCGATCAAGGACTCTTCCAAGCTGACTTGTTCTTTGAATTCTAACTCAACTCCCAGTTCCGCGGCCAGCAATTCGACAAGTTCGGGATCTACCTGGGCATTGATAGTGACCATGGCACCCATTTGCATTAAGACAGCTTGTACCTGGGAAGAGGGAATGCCAGCCGCTTCTGAGAAAGATCGAACCGTACACGGCAATTCAAGTTGCACCTTGGATTTTCGTGGGGCAGCGGTGTTTTTTCCTGTTCGGGAAAGTGTGCGACGTCTCCTGTACGGACGACCTGTGCCTGAGTCGGATTGAAAGATGTTTCGGTTTGGACGCTGCGTCTTTTGACGGTTCGCACGAGCACTGGCCATCCCTGCCAAGTTGTCATCTTTGGCACCCGTCCATTTGTCAGTACGGTGCGTACGTTTGTTCCGTCGTCCTTTGCGCTCGTCATGCTCTGGATCCGGCGGACTTGCTGAAGGATCTACGCCCGGCTGCTTGGTGTCCTTCGAGGTAAGATGTTTTAGTGCAGCCTGTTTGTTCTCTCCTCGACTTTGCAGCAATTCATCAGAAATGCGCCTCTCTGGTTTTTGTGCCTTAACTTCTGCATCCTTGGTTTGCGGTTCAGGATCTTCTAGTTTCGGCATGTTCGCCAAGTGAATCACAGGTTTGCGAGGCTTCTTCTCCTTGCGTGATTTAGGGGCGTCTTCGTCACTCTTAGAGGCGTCCTTGGCGAAAACCTTGATCTCACGCTTCGCTGGACTCAGCGGGTCATTTCGCTGGATTGGTGAAATCGTATTGTTGTCACTGTCCTCGGGGATCTCATCTTCCGTTGGTTCTGCCGTGTCTTCAGTTTCGACGGTAT
>CAZXJC010000098.1:0-5971 GCA_964640885.1 uncultured Pirellulaceae bacterium
GGAGACCGGCCGACAGACAGCCGATGGCAATCCCATAGGTATAGGGGTTTTCCAACTGGTTGGCCACGTAATAAAGCATGGGCAAGGCCACGCAGAGCACCGGGATGATGGTGAGGATCCCCAGGAAAAACGTGGTGAAGACAACACGTGGAGGTTCTGGGTATTTGTCTTTACTGTAGAAGTACCACAGTAACATCAGGGAGGGGAGGACTGCAGCCGGGACGGTAATGTAGAGATTGTTCACCTTGGCCTATCTCCAATTAGCTTGACGATAAAATTACCAGGGGCATGATCTTCAAGAAGTCTAATTCATTCTGGTTATGGTGGCCACTTCAAGTGGGCACTACGAAGCCTGCAGAAAAATGATTATCACGGTTTCGGTAGTTCCTTGTGTTGTACTGAAAAAAGTTTTGGTTTGATCGTTTGTCCCTTAAAAGACAGGTATTTCCTGTTGAAAAGTCCACTAAAAGAACTGATACTAGAAGAGTTGACTTATTTTCTCTTAAACCCGAGGAGTTCTCCTGTGAGACAACGTTTAGACAAGAGTCGAGGATTTACACTGGTTGAATTGTTAGTTGTGATTGCCATTATTGGCATCCTGGTTGCCTTGCTTTTGCCAGCTGTGCAGGCAGCCCGCGAAGCGGCTCGGAAGATGAGTTGTTCTAATAATCTCAAGCAGATCGGAATTGCTCTGCATAACTACCATGAAAGCAACGGAACGTTGCCCTACAGCGGTGGTTTTGCCTGGACCCGACAATCCAATAACGGACACCGTTGGAGTGGAGCTCAGCGAGGTAGCGTCCTGGTGGATTTGCTTCCGTACATGGAGATGAGCACCATTTTTAACAACTTGGATATGGAAAGCCCCGCTGTCTGTGGACTCGATAATAATCATACGGGTGGTTTTTGGTGGTACCAGGTAAATCCAACGACTGGTGCCCAGTATCGTTCGGAGATTATTCCAGGGTTTCTTTGTGCTTCGGCAGCCCTCGATCCATATTTGAATCAGACGAACAGGAAGATTGGTAAGACAATTTCCTGCTATGGAATGTCTATTGGTGCATCGTTAATGAACTCGCGAGGAAGCTGGTGTGTCGATTACCCTGGCAACGTATTCGGTACTGGCCCGGTCCATCGTGCCAACCAGGCGCTTAGCGCTAAGGTTTCGGGAGTTTTTTCTCGTGGACATTGGGGTGCCAAATTCCGCGATATTACCGATGGTACCAGTCAAGTGATCGCGATGGGAGAAATTCTTCCCAACAAGGGTTATCACCATCGTAATGGCTGGATGCACTGGAATTCCCTCTTCACGGCCACCACGAGTCCGATCAATTATCCAATTATCGGGCGGGGAGACCGGGGGTATGTCAACAACAATGGTGGCCCAAAGAACTGTCATCACTGGAGAAATATGCAAACCAGCCAAGGTTTCAAGTCGCAACACAAGGGTGGAGCCCAGTTCGTGTTTGCTGATGGTTCGGTTCATTTTGTCCCCGAAACTATCGATTATTTGACCTATCAGCGGCTCGGATGTCGTCGTGACGGTGATCCGCTTGGCGCAGGCTTTGAACCCTAAACCTGCCGGTTAATTTTCGAGTGTAACTTGATGGGCTGTACTTCCCTGCGGAAGTGCGGCCCGTTTTTTTTAATGGTAGCCCGATGTTTCTGTCGCTTTCCGAGACTATCGTTGGCGACATCTAGCTTGGCCCCATGGGAGTGCTTAAACTACCGAGAGTCCTTAGCACACTTTAAATTCCAGGAAAAAACCAATGAGAATCGTTTCACTTCTGATCCTGTTTGCCTGCAACATGCCAATCGCTGACATCGTGGCCGCTGAACCGATCCATGTACTGGTCTGGGATGAGCAGCAACCCCGCCAGTCGCAAGCCTACAAGAATTTCCTGGGTAATGAGATTGCAACCAGGTTAAAAGCTTCCTCGAAAGACTTTGAATTGAGATCGGTTTCACTGACAGATCCTGAGCAGGGACTCTCGGCAGGGAACCTGGAATGGGCTGACGTGATCGTCTGGTGGGGTCATGTACGTCAGAGCGAAGTAAGCATGGAGAATGCCGAACGAATTGTTGAATACGTGCGCCGCGGCGACCTGGATTTGATTTCATTACATTCAGCTCACTGGGCGCGGCCGTTCATGGTTGCCATGAACTGGCGTAGTATCGAAGATGGTAAGAAACATTTCGCCAAGACAGCCAAGGGAAAGAAGTTCTCCTATGAAACGGTCAATCCGCCGCGTGAACGGACGGTCCCCATTCATGACGGCCTGTTGACCCCTGCTTATTTTGGCTACAAGAAAAATCAGAACGCCTACCACGGCCTGATTCACTTGCCGTGGTGTTGCTTCCCAGATTACCGACCCGATGGCAAACCGAGCACGATCACGGTCAAGTTACCGAAACATCCGATCGCCAAGGGACTACCGGCGAAATTCCAGGTTCGTCAAACCGAAATGTACAACGAACCATTTCATGTACCTGCCCCGGACCAGGTAGTTTTTGAAGAAACCTGGGAGTTGGGTGAGCGGTTTCGCAGTGGGAATGTCTGGAATATTGGTAAAGGGAAGGTCTTTTACTTCCGACCCGGTCACGAAACTTATCCTGTTTTCAAACAGGCCGAGATGATCAAGGTAATCGACAACGCATGCCGCTGGCTGGCCTCGGACGGTTGATAGCATGGCAGCCCTGGTTACCAGTCGGCATCTTTGCCATGTTTCTTTTTTTGCCAGGGTTTGACCCTGTCAGCAGCCATCATCACCACGCGCGGGTCAAAGCGGGCGACGGTTTCAACGAGATCCTGTTGAGCAGCCATGATCGCGTCGATCTCCTTGTAGACGCCCGGCACTTCATCGGCCCCTGCCTGCAAGACGCGAACTCCTTTCTGTGCCAGGGATTTTTTGATGGACTGGAAATCAAAGGTCTCCCGCGCTTTCTTGCGGCTCATGCAACGGCCGGCACCGTGTGAAGCTGAGTGCAGGCTATCCGGGTTACCCCGTCCGCGCACGAGGTACCCCGGAGTTCCCATGCTGCCGGGAATCACGCCCAGTTGTCCAGCGCCGGCCGGCGTGGCCCCCTTGCGATGAACGACAAGGGTTTCTCCCTGGTGTTCTTCTTTCCAGGCGAAATTGTGGCTGTTGTAAACGGAACCGAGGATTTCTGCTCCGGCAAGACGGCTCACGTTACGGTGGATAAGCTGATGGTTGGCCCGGGCATAGCTGCCCATCAGGGTCATTGCCTGCCAGTACTCCTGCCCAGCCTGGTTGTCGAGATTGAGCCATGTTAACCGTTGTCGAATCAGTTTCTCGTATTGCGGAGGCGTTTGCTGGCGAGCGATTTCACTGTAAAAATCGCAGACTGCCAGTCCCACACCACGACTGCCGCTGTGACTCATCAATGCCACGTACTGTCCTGGTTCTACCCCCAGTCCCGTATCGGCCTGGTCGATTGTGAGTAAGCCATACTCGACGAAGTGATTGCCGCCCCCGGAGGTGCCAAGCTGTCTCCAGGCCTTGTCTTTGCCGGTTTTCGTGACGTCACTGACGGTCCAATCCGCATCCATGACCTCGTGCTGTTGCCGTTTCTTGAACTCGCACCCCAGTCCGAAGCGGGTTCCGTTGAAGAGAGAACGGTCCAACTGGTCCGAGGTCCAAAGTGGTTGCTCAGGGACAGGCAGATCCAGAACCGATAACTGCATTGAGCAGCAAATATCGACCCCGACTACGTAGGGACTGATCGTGTTGCGGGTGGCAAAGACGGTTCCAATCGGGACGGCATAGCCGAGGTGAGCGTCGGGCATGAGGGCAGCTGCGACGGCATCCGGCATCTGGCAGGCCAGTTCTAACTGGTCGCGCGGTGCTTGCTCAATATGTTTTGAGCCCCAGGTCTTGTAGTGGATCGGTTCCGGCCACTGGAAGTCACGGTGCTCGATAATTCCCTGGGCGAGTTCCGCAAAGAGGTGGTCGTCGGTGAATTTTTCCGGTTCTGCCAGGATTGATCGCAGCAACCGTTTGAAATTGCGCTGGGAGCCTGTTTCCTGGCTTTCCCGGGCCGCCAATTGCAGGGCCGTGGTGGCCAACGGGACGCACTGCGCAGGGATACCGATCTTCTTCAGTTGACCCGAGTTAATGATCAGCTCCTTGGGGAGATTTTCAAGCAATCACGTCATGAATTACTTCTGCCGGTTGGACACCGGTTAGCTTGTGGTCCAGGCCACCGAAAAAGTAAGTTAGTTTTTCGTGATCGAGTCCCATCAGGTGCAAGATGGTAGCATGCAAGTCTCGAATGTGGTGGCGGTCGACCGCTGCTCGGTGGCCGAGCGGATCGGTTTCACCATGGGCGTGTCCGCCTTTGACGCCGCCACCGGCCATCCAATAGAGAAAGCCGAGCGGGTTGTGGTCACGTCCCACCCCAGACTGGGCCACTGCCTGGCGGCCGAATTCTCCTCCCCAGACGATGAGGGTTTCATCGAGCAGGCCACGCTCTTTCAAGTCCGTGAGCAAGCCGTAGATCGGCCGGTCGATCTCGGGGGCATGGATGTTCAGGTTCTGGTCCACGTTGCTATGTGCATCCCAGTTCTGGTCGCCGTGTCCCCCACCGGAATAAATTTGCACAAACCGGACGCCCCGTTCGACCATTCGACGGGCGATCAGGCACTGGCGACCAAAGGGTTCCGGTCCGATGGACTGCTTATGGGCCGCCTTGTGTCCGGTAATGCCGTACAGGTCGAGCGTACGGGCGGTTTCGCCCGAGAGGTCGAGTGCTTCGGGAGCTGTCTGTTGCAACTGGAAGGCCAGTTCATAGCTGGCGATACGAGCCGGTAGTTCCGAGTACCCGGGTCGTTCGGCAAGGTGTTTTTGATTCAATTGGGCCAGGGTATTGATCAGGTTTCGTTGCGCATGGCGGGTTGTTTTCGCATTAGGTGAGAGGTCCAGGATAGGTTCGCCCTTACCGCGCAAATGGGTACCCTGGTACGCTGCCGGCATGAAACCACTGGACCAGTTAGCAGCTCCAGCAATCGGGCCGCCGCGCGGATCGACCATGACAACATAGGCAGGTAAGTTCTCGTTTTCATTTCCGAGGCCATAACCAACCCACGAACCGACGGTTGGGTAGCCTTGGATCACGCGTCCGGAATTCATCTGGATCATGGCTGATCCATGTGCAAACGTATCTGCATAGAGGCTCTTGACCACGCAGATTTCATCCAGGCATGTGTTGAGATGCGGAAAGGCATCTGATCCCCAGAGTCCGGACTCTCCGTATTGCTGGAACTTGCGGGGAGAACCGAGCAGTGTTCCCTTGGTTACCTTGCGTCGTCGTGTCTCGATATCGATACTTTGTCCGTTCCGCTTTTGCAACTCTGGCTTGTAGTCCCAGGTATCCATCGAGGGAGGACCACCGTACATGAAAAGAAAGATGACATGTTTTGCCTTTGGCAGAAAATGAGGAGATCGCACCATCAATGGATTCGTGACACTATCGTTGGCATAGCTGTGCTTAGCAAAGAAGCCATCCTGGTCAAGCATTCCGGTCAAGGCCAGACCACCGAAGCCTGCTCCGACTTGCCAGAGAAATTCACGGCGTGAACCCTGGCAATGGCGATGTAAACCGCGTGAAAGTGATGGCGTCGTCATCGGGGGGAATCCTCTTGTTAGTGACGGTTAGTCGAGGTAGACAAATTCGTTCAGGTTAAATAACAGGCGACACATGGCAACTAGTGCCCGCTTTTCAGCAGCCTTCGGGTTTTTCGGATCTAGCGACTCGAATTCCTTTCGTTGTCCCGCCAGGAAATTCAAGGCAATTTCTTCTTCCTGCTTGTCCGGTTGACGCAGCAGGGCCAGGTCAAATGCCAGCGCAACCTGGCGGCGGGGCTCTGGGCCCGCTTCCTTGACCAGTCGCTCAGCAAAGGCGGCTGCGTTCTTATCCATGAAGTGCCTGTTTAACAGGATCAGCGCCTGCG
>CAZXJC010000099.1:0-4349 GCA_964640885.1 uncultured Pirellulaceae bacterium
TGCCGGAATGGCAGGCCACCTCGATGCAACGGTCGCGGTTGACATCCCGGGTGTTTCGCTTTCGGGCACCTTTGTCATAGGCATTAATGACAGCGATCAGGCTTACAGTCCCGCGCAGCATACGTTTAATGTTGGCGGAGTACCGGTCGCCCTAAATCTTCCGGCTGGACCCTATCTGCGACTGGTCGCGACCGACGCCCAAATTGAAATCCTCGGTCAAGCCATATCCGGAAACTTGTCGGTTGAAGAGTTCGATACCCCTGACGGTCCGGTAACGCGTATCGCAATTGCTGATGGCCAACTGCACTTCGGGGGCGACAACCCGGTGGTTTCGGCTACCGGCATGACTGGATTCCTGGTCTCCGACAGCAACGGCCTGGCTGGGCAGCTGGAGGCAACGGCCAGTGTTCTCATTCCGGGCGTGGCTATGGCGGGAACTACGACCCTGAGCATTAACAACACTGCCGAGCTAGTGATAGCCGGCCCATTTAGCGACGGATCTCCAGTGGTTAACGTGCCGGCCGGGCCCTACCTGCGTCTCGACGTGCTAAATGGATCACTCGGCGTTGCCGGTCAAACGATCGGGGGAGACTTCGCACTGGAGAACACCACACGCTCTGACGGATCCACGGTTGTTCGGGTTGCGGCCGACAACGTGACGGCCTCTCTTGCGGCGGACGCTATCACTTTAGACGACGGAACGGGCTATTTTCTCCTCTCGCCAGCCGGTGCGGCAGGTCGCGTGAGTGGGGATATTGGGCTAGGCCTTGATGGTGTTACGTTTGCTGGAAGCTTCTCGCTCGAAGTCAACAACACCTCCAGCCCGGTTAATGACACGATTCAACTGGGTGCTAGTAGCCAATCGCTTGTCCTCCCGGCCGGACCATTTACTCGCATCAGCGGCAGTAACGTGCTGCTTTCGGTTAGCGGACAGACCATTTCCGGTGACTTCGTGGCTCAAGAATACTCGACTGACGGCGAAGAGTTCCTTTACTTGGCAGCGAGAAATGCAGCACTCTCTTTGGGTGATGGGGCTAACGCGATTTTGTCGCTATCCGACGGAACAGCCAATCTTGTGTCGCACTCCCACAACGGTGCCACTGGACTTGCTGGGACGATTTCTGGCTCCGTAGCAGTCGCCGTGCCAGGACTTGCCCTCAGTGGAACACTGGCAGCCGAATTTAATCAATTGGGGGCGGAGGTTGCTCGAACCCTGGTTGTTGACGGCGACACCGTAGACGTCGACCTGCCAGCGGGCGAGTATTTCAGCCTCACCGGGACAGATCTCACTCTTGCAATCGGTGACCTCGTCGATCTCACTGGACAATTCACCTTCCAGCAGATTGGCGGTGACTCGCCTTACCTCGAGCTGGCAATAGCCGAGGCGAGCTTAGCCATGAACGCTGGCGGCACGGAAGTCGTCCGAGCGACTGGCATCGAGGGGACTGCTGTTATGAAACGCGGGCCCCCTGAGGACACTGAAATTTACGGAAGCGTGAGCGGTGGTGTGACAATTGACCTGCCGGGCGTGGATTTGGGGGCAACAGAATGGGTTATTGAATTCAATACAGCCGAATCACCCCGAAACATTACACGAAATGGCGAGGCAATTCAGCTTGAGCCGGGAATGAAAGTGGTCGGCCAAGGCGTCGAGCTGACTATTGCTGGCCAAACCCTGGCAGCGCCTCGCATTAGCGTCAAAGAGGTCACAGACGACGGAGAGACGGTCTTGGCCATGGCCGCTGAGGATCTGACCGTTAATCTTGGCAATGGTGTCGTGACTGCAACGGCGGACCAGGCCTGGCTGGTCGGTGGCGAGGAAGGCGTTTCCGGTTCCGTTACCCTTGCTGCCGCCATCGACTTCCCTGGTGATGACTTCACGGCGAATGATGTCACAATTCAACGAGCTGTCTTGTCGATCAATACCAACACGACAGAGATAGAAAACGGTTTTGATTCTGAAGGAAGTTTCACCAGCCTAGCTACGCCGTTGCCGGCTGGACCCTATGCCCGTGTTGAAATTCTCGACAGCCTGCAAGGAACCGCCTCGACAATCAATGTTGGTGGCGTGATCCTTTCCGGAGAGTTCAGCTTTGAAGAGCGCGAGCAGGAAGACGGTTCGCCGATCATCGCCATTGGGATGGCAGATCTGGAAGTAACAGTGGACGGCGAAACCCTTGTCGCCGGCCAGGGAGCGATGGTAGCTGTCTCCGACCTTAACAATTCCGCCGTCGGCGGAGTAGCCGGAATGGCTTCCGGTCAACTTGACCTCGGGGGCGATGACGTTTCCCTTGCGGCCAGCATTAGCGCTCGCTTTAACGAATCCGGTATGGCTGTCTCCGAGACAGTCACTGTGGGAAGCAAGTCGTTCGACATCGTTTTCGATACGCCGGACGATGTCTTTGATCTGACCGCGACTGATGCCACCTTCAATATCGCGGACTTTATTGTGATTGAGGGACAGGAGCTCAGCTGGACCAACGATTCAATCGTCGGGACAGGTCTCAGCCTGTTCATTGGGCAAGGCCCGGGATTAGACGAAGAAGGAAATGTTAATGATGCAGCTCGTGGGCTGCTGATCAGCAACGTAACTCTCCATGCACAGCGCAACATTAACGGAGACAGCGACGCCTACGCGATGTATGCCACTGGCGAAGCCCATCTGCTTGGGGTCCCGGGCGTTAGTATCTCCGGCGATTTAGTTGCTCAAGTTAATACGACAAACAGCCTGATCCTTCTCGACTTTGGCACGCCTGATAATGCCGACGACCAGCCCGTGCAGGCAAATACGAAATCCGTGCTTGGCCAGGGAGTCACAGTTGACTTGCTCGGCCAAACGCTAGAGATCCCCGACGACGGATCGATTTCCATCGATTATGCCACACAGCAGGATGGAAGCGCGGAAAACACTGAACTGATCCTCACCGTCGAGGGTGCAATACTGGCCATGGGGCGGCCTGCCGATTGCGACGAAGATTCCTGTGTGCCGCTCCTGATCGAAGACCTTGACGGTATCCTGCTCGTTAATGCTGATGGAGTTGCCGCGGATATTAGCGCTGCGTTGAGCCTGTCCGGGGAGGCTGTATCGCTTGCAACCGGTGTGGCTATTCGCGTTAACACGGCTGCTACAGAGGTCAGCCGGACGGTGATGGTCGGCGGCGAGCCAAAAACGCTGAACCTCCCCGCGGGCCCTTACACTCGGGTCGAGGCAACATCTGAACACAACGACGGTAACACACCCGAATTGACAACCGGAGGCGGGACCCTTACCGGTAATTTCAGCTTTGAACAGGTAAACCTCGCCGCTAGCAGCCAGTCGATTGAGGATCCGCCGACCGCCGTCCGGATAGCCGCGTCAGACGTGTCTATGAATATTGAATTCATGGATGTCACCGATGGCAACGGCCAATTCCTCCTCACCGAGGATGGAATGGCTGGTTCGCTCGCCGCCAGCGTGGCACTTACTGGAAACGCTTTTAATGACGATGTCTACATCGCGGGCCAATTCGAGATTGCCAACAACACGATGGGCGTGCCAGTCAATGAGCAATTTGTTGTCGGTGGTGAAACCGTGACCCTAAGCATGCCGGCTGGGCCTTACACCCACTTGGCCGCTAATAATGCTGAATTGGTTGTTTATGGCCAGACCGTCAGCGGGAACTTCTCGTTCGAAAACAAGCAGGACACGGACCAGAATCCGGTAACACTGGTGCGAATTTCGGATGCCAGCGTTGGCCTTGGTGACGGTGATACTAACTACCTCGCTCTCTCTGAGGGTCAGGGCGATCTCGTCATAACGTCCAGCGGTATCGGCGGAACGCTGGCGGGCACCGTCTCTGTCAGCATTCCGAACGTTTCAATTTCCGGTGCTTTCTCGGTCGACGTCAACACAACGGCGAATCCCATTGACGTGTCGGTGGCTGGCGATGATGGAACGACCGTTGTTCTGCCCGAAGGCCCCTACGTTCAGGTGAGTGTTGAGGCGATTGCTGCCGAGTCGGCTGATGTCCGGTCCGCACAAAGCGGCGACTTTGACGGTGACGGTGAACTTGACCTGGTATTGGCTGTCTTTGGGGCTGCGAACCAGCTGTATCTCAATGCTGGGCCTGACTTGACTTACGTTGGCGTCTCCCCTTACACGATCTCGCCGGATGCTGACAATTCAGTCTCCGTGGCCCTTGGTGATTTCAATAATGACACACATCTCGACGTGGCCATTGCCAACGGCAACCAGGGCGACAAGGTTTACCTGAATGACGGCAATGGTGACCCCTTCGATATGTCGTCGTCAACTAGTGTTAGCGCCCAGGCCCTCAATAGCACCAACATCGACGCGGCTGACCTCGACG
>CAZXJC010000100.1:0-5248 GCA_964640885.1 uncultured Pirellulaceae bacterium
CTGATGAAGCCAATATGCCCGAGACGTGTCTGCGGAACGTGATCTGTTACGAATCACTGATTGCCGCTGAGTCGGACCAGTTCGAGTGGCCTTCGTTTCCGGAAGATACTCCTGCGGGACTCTGCTACACCTCGGGAACGACGGGTGATCCGAAGGGAGTGATTTATACCCACCGTTCGAATCTGTTGCACGCTTACATGGTCAACGGAAAGGACGTCCTCGCGATTGCTGGAGCGGACTCGGTCCTGATGGTGGTTCCCATGTTCCACGCTAATAGCTGGGGCTTGGCGTACTCCTGTCCGATGGTCGGCGCCAAGCTGGTTTTGCCTGGCGCAAAAATGGATGGTGCCAGTATCTACGAACTGCTCGCTGCCGAGGATGTTACCTTTTCAGCTGCTGTGCCAACCGTCTGGAATATGCTGCTCGGCCACTTGGAAGAAAACGAGTTGCAACTCCCGTGCTTGGAAGAAATCATGGTAGGAGGGTCGGCCGTGCCGCGCCGTATCGAGGAGAGATTTGCCCAGCAGTACGCCGTCAGCGTGATCCATGGTTGGGGAATGACAGAAATGAGTCCGATCGGTACGATTTGCCGATTAAAACCGTTTATGAAGAAGCTCAGCTACGATCAACAGGTGGACATCCGGCTTAAGCAGGGGACGCCGGTATTCGGAGTCGGCATGAAGATCGTCAATGAGGAGTCGGCAGAATTGCCGCAGGACGGGAAGACGTTTGGCCGATTGCTGGTCCGGGGCCCGTGGACAGTCAAGCGTTATTTTCGTGACGATCAGGATTGCGTCGATGCCGACGGTTGGTTCGACACGGGAGATGTGGCCACGATCGATGAGTATGGCTATATGCAGATAACTGATCGCTCCAAGGATCTGATCAAGTCGGGCGGTGAATGGATAAGCTCAGTGGACCTGGAGAGCGCAGCCATGGGACATGAGCAGGTTGAGTTAGCAGCAGTGATTGGCATCACACACCCGAAATGGGAGGAACGGCCACTGCTGGTTGTTAAAGCTGGGGCCGGCGGTGAGTTGACAGGCGAGGATGTGAAGTCATTTTTAAGTGATAAGGTTGCCAAATGGTGGTTGCCCGATGATGTCGTGTTTGTGGACGACATCCCACTTACGGCGACGGGAAAAATTAGTAAGTTGATCCTCCGAGAGCAATTTAGCGACTACCAGTTTCCTGGCGTTCAGGAGAGCTAAAATTGCGGTGAGCGGAGCAGGGAGTGTAAGGAGAATGGTGACGATGCTAGAGAATCGTTTTCGCAGTGGCGGCGTAGTGGTCCTGCTGGTTTATGCGGCCCTAGGGTCCTCGGTATATGTCCAGGCCCAGAATTCGGAGAAGCCCAATATCATTTACATCATGGCCGATGATCTTGGCTACGGGGATCTGGGTTGTTATGGACAAAAGGTGATTCAAACTCCCCACATCGACCGCCTGGCACGCAATGGCATCCGCTTTACGGATCATTATTCGGGACACACGGTCTGCCGGCCCTCGCGACTGGTCCTGTTGACCGGTCGTCACAGTGGGCACACAGCGATCAGTGGGAATGATCAGTATCAGCTTCCACCGGGTGCCCGAACTGTCACGACGCTTTTGAAGAAGGCCGGCTACGCGACCGGCGGTGTCGGAAAATGGGCCCTGGGGAGTCCTGGTTCGAGCGGCGCTCCTTCCAAGCAGGGATTTGACTTCTGGTTCGGTTACTTGGACCAGGGGAATGCGCATAACTTTTATCCCGAGTATCTCTGGAAGAACGAAAAGAAGTTTCCGCTGCCCGGAAATGTGGTTGGGGAGAAGAAACGAGTTTCCGTCAAGCGAACGACTTACTCGCACGACCTGTTAACAGAACAGGCTCTTGATTTCATTCGAGCTAATGCGCAGCGACCTTTTTGCCTGCAGGCCCACTACACGATTCCCCACGCCAATAACGAAGGCGGACGGGCGACAGGCAACGGGCTGGAAGTTCCCAATCTAGGAATCCACGCTAACCGCGACTGGCCCGATACTGAGAAGGGATTTGCGGCCATGATCGGACGGCTGGATGGCGACGTCGGTCGCATGGTGAAGTTGTTGAAAGAACTTGGTATCGAACGTAAAACCCTGGTGATTTTTACCTCCGATAATGGACCGCACCAGGAAGGTGGACACAAAATGGAATTCTTTGATTCCAACGGCCCGTTGCGAGGTTACAAGAGGGATCTATACGAAGGGGGGATTCGGGTTCCCATGATCGCCTGTTGGCCGGGGCAAATCCGGCCAGGGTCGGTATCAACTCATCCGTCTGCCTTTTGGGATTTCTTGCCAACCGCCTGTGAACTGGCCGGTGTGACGGTGCCCAAGGATATTGATGGAATTTCCTACCGAGCTGCAATGCTGGGGCTTAAGGGTCAACGCCGACATGAATACCTCTACTGGCAGTCAGGCCGGCAGGGCAGGTTAAGTAAAATAGCTATCCGGCAAGGAGATTGGAAAGGTGTTCGCATTGGCGCAGATAAGCCACTGGAGCTCTATAACTTGGCGACGGATATTGGCGAGCAGAAGGACCTGGCTGCTAAGGAACCAGCGATCGTGAAACGCCTGGAGCAACTGATTCAGGGAGTCAAATAGGCCATTGTGCCGGAGCCTGTGGGAGTGAGACGGTCTGACATGAAGAAGTGGTCACTTTGGTTGGCGTTGTTTCCTTTGCTGCTGCCCGGTTTCGCCACGCCGGCCGTTGCTGAGAAGCTGCCGAACATACTCTTTATCCTGGCCGACGATCTCGGTTATGGGGATGTGGGTTGTTACAACGCCCAATCGAAGGTTCCTACGCCCAACCTTGACCAGTTAGCACGGCAGGGGATTCGTTTAACAGACGCGCATAGTCCATCGACCGTTTGTACACCGACTCGTTACAGTCTGTTGACCGGTCGGATGGCTTTTAGAACTGGTATGCGAGGTGTCTTTACCGGTGCCGGAGGGCCATGCATGATCGAAAAGCAGCGTCTGACGTTACCGCAGATGCTTCGTAATGCCGGCTACAAGACGGCGATGTTTGGTAAGTGGCACGTGGGAATGACTTTCTATGATGCGGCCGGAAAGGCCATTAATCAAAACGGGCTGCCGGCAGTTCAGCGGATTGATTATAGCCGGGCGATTCCAGATGCACCGATCCACCGCGGTTTCGACCAGTTCTTTGGGACGGTGTGCTGTC
The DNA here is from genome assembly GCA_964640885.1 of uncultured Pirellulaceae bacterium. Lineage (GTDB taxonomy): Bacteria > Planctomycetota > Planctomycetia > Pirellulales > Pirellulaceae > JAZADA01. The sequence goes on from CAZXJC010000100.1 coordinate 3,203, forward strand.
CCACCACCGACTGGCTGTATGCTTTCGTGGATGGTGACCGGATCCCCGTGCCACCCACGAAGATCGTTGATCGCTCGGGGTTGCCAAAGCACCCTTACTCACGTGACAACCGTCCGGGCATGATTGCTCCCGGTTTCAACTTGGAAGAAGTCGACCTGGTGTTTCTGGAGAAGAGCAAGCGGTTTCTGGAAGACCATGTAAAGTCGAAATCGGAAAAGCCGTTTTTCCTGTTTCACTCGGCGCAGGCCGTACACCTGCCTTCCTTTCCCGCGGACCAGTTTAAAGGGAAGACCAACGCAGGGCCCCATGGGGATTTTATCTTCGAACTGGATTATGTCGTTGGTGAGTTGATGAAAGATCTCGAATCGCTTGTGCTGGCGGAAAACACCCTGGTGATGTTCTCCAGCGATAACGGCCCTGAGGTGATGACCACGATTCACATGCGTGGCGATCACAAGCACGATGGAGCCAGGCCCTGGCGAGGTATGAAACGCGATAACTGGGAGGGAGGCCATCGCGTTCCTTTCATTGCCCGCTGGCCCGGAAAAATAGAACCCGGCTCGATCAGCGCGCAGACCCTTAACCTGACCGATGTGATGGCAACCTGCGCGTCGATTGTTGGTGCTGATCTTCCCAACCACGCTGCCGAGGACAGCGTCAACTTGCTTCCCGCACTGCTGGGTAGAGCCCCCCAGGAGATGATTCGACCGTATACGATGCACCAGACGATTAGCCTGGCACTGGCGATTCGCAAGGGACCGTGGAAATACCTCGACCACAAGGGGTCGGGAGGCAACTCCTATGCACGGCCGCACCTAAAACCCTTCGCCTTACCCGATACGGCGCCGGACGAAACTGGTCAGCTCTACAATCTGCAGGCAGATCCGGGTGAAATAACGAACCTGGCAGGTAAATACCCGGAGATCGTTAAGGAATTGAAGGGGAAGTTAGAAGAGTACAAGCGGAGTGGCCGAAGTGTTCCGGAACGTAGATAGGTGCCCTTGAAACGGCCCGGTCGTGTGATTGTACAAGCACTGCGGTTAAGGGCCGGTTGATAGCCAATAGGATGGAAAAATGACGGTTCGAAAACATATGCAGGATTTCGTGTCTGTAAGCTGTGCCTGGGTCATCGGGCTGGTCTTCTTCTGCTCATTTCGGGGAGTCGTTCTGGCAGCTGAATTTCCAGCAGTGAAGGTGACGAATGTCCGCAGGATTGAACATAACGGTGAGCACAACGCCTTTACCGATCTCGCCTGGTTTCAGGGACATATCTATTTAACGTTTCGAACTTGTCCCGACGGTCACATGGTTCACCCCACCTCGCGGATTATCGTGATGCGGAGCACGGATGGAAAGGAGTGGGAGAAAGTACATTCCTTTGGTGTTTCCAAGCGAGATACGCGCGATCCGCATTTGCAGGTTTTTAAAGAGAAGTTATTTGTCTATACGGGTACCTGGTACTGTGGCGATTCCTCACCCAAGAAATGGGATATGAACCAACACCTGGGTTACGCGGTGTTTAGTGCTGATGGGAAGAAGTGGAGTCAGCCGCAAATGTTGGAGGGGACGTACGGCCATTATATTTGGCGGACGGCTTCCCATGACGGTAAGGTTTATATGTGCGGTCGCCGCAAAACAGGATTCGCCGAAGTTGCCAGTCGCGCCGAACGGGATGTTATTGTCCGTTCCATGATTCTTGTGAGCAGCGACGGTTTGAAATTCTCGCCGATTGGATCGTTCCAGGATACATACGGTGATGAAACTGCGATCTTGTTTGAGCCGGACGGTCAGATGCTGGCGGTTTCCAGGCGTGGCGGTGGGCGAACTGCCCAAGTAGTACGCGTAGCGCCCCCTTATCGAAAGAGCGAGCGAGTAGATTTAGATCGTTATATCGGAGGTCCGTTGCTCAAGAAATGGGAAGGACATTACGTGGTTGGCGGTCGCAATTTTCAGAAGCGGGTGGCGTACCTTTCGCTCTGTTGGCTGAAAGACAATAAGTTGACGGAATTTGCTGCGCTGCCCAGCGGTGGCGACTGTTCATACCCA
>CAZXJC010000101.1:0-3306 GCA_964640885.1 uncultured Pirellulaceae bacterium
GAAGTCATTTTTCAGTCGCACCTTTGCCAACGGCGACTTTCTCAGTGAACGTGACTATGGTGCAGTACAGTTCAAAACTACGGCGGGAGAAACCAAGACCGCCCAGTTGATGTTCCTTTCTGGCAAGGTCGTAGAAGAGCCTGCCTGGAAGGAACCGACCGAGGAGGAAAAAAAGAAACTTAAGAAGCAACTGGAAGAGCTCAAGAAGAAAAAACAACCGACACCAGCGCCTTCATTTAGCCGCCGCAACAAGCTAGTCGAAATTGCGCTCAGTAGCCAAGACCAGGATTTCTTTGCCCGCAACATCGTCAATCGAATTTGGCATCGGGTCTTTGGCCATGGATTGGTCATGCCGTTGGACCAGTTGCACGAGGGAAATCCGGCTAGTCACCCTGAGTTACTGCAATGGCTGGCCCGCGACATGATCCAGCACAACTACGATCTGAAACGACTAATCCGTGGACTGGTACTGAGCAAAGCTTACATCAGGCAAAGTCACTGGGAAGAAGGTACCCGTCCCGATCCCGAGTGGTTCGCCGTAGCCAATAGCAAGGCTCTTAGCCGTTACCAGTACGGTCATTCCCTGCAACTGGCTAGCTTCAACCCGGACGTTTTTTCCGTTGATGATGAAAAGCAACTGCAAGAACGCCTGCAACGCGTTTACTCCCAGAACGGACTTGCCGAGCAACTGGATCAACCGGTACAGGACTTCCAAGTCAGTTCCAATGAAGCGCTCTTGTTTAGCAACAGCGACCGGATCAACGAGGCCCTGCTAAAAGATCGTAACGATTCGCTAATCGGCAAGCTGAAGGCACTGGAAAGCGATCAGCAGCGGATAGAAATGGCCTATTGGACAATTCTCAGTCGACCCCCGAACGATGACGAGACTAAGCTTTTAGCTACCTACTTGGCCGCACGCCAGGAACGACCACTGGAAGGAATGCAACAACTGGTTTGGATCCTTCTGACCAGCACTGAATTCCGTTTTAATCACTAACCCATCAACGTGGAGATCACGACCTGATGACCAGCAAGCGACGTTCTTCATTCTGTGGATCTACCGAACATTCGATGGATCGCCGTACCTTTCTCGGGTCCAGCATGCAGGGAGGTGCTGCCTTGGGCGCTGGAGCCTGGGGGCTCAACGCCCTGCGTCAACCGGCGATCGCGGAAGCACTCAAACGCCAGGAAAAACGCGTGATTCTACTCTGGCTAGCTGGTGGCGCCAGTCAGTTGGAAACCTGGGATCCCAAGCCTGGACGACCGACGGGTGGGCCATATCGAGCAATCCAGACAAGCGTACCGGGTGTCCAAATTTCTGAATTGATGCCCAAGATGGCGGGACGGCTAAAAGATACGGCAATCATCCGCTCCTTAAACACCAAGGACGGATCCCACGGAACCGGAGCACGCCTGATGCACCTGGGCCGTCGCGATGAACCGAACCTAAAGTACCCGGACCTGGGTGCTGTCCTGGCCCGTGAACTCGGCCGGGCAGACAGCCCCGTACCCGACTATGTTTCTTTCTACACCGCAACCGAAGGCCGCGGTAATGCCGTCGGACAATCCGGATTCCTGGGCGCACGTTATGCTCCCATGTCGTTGACTACTGAAAACAAGCCCTTGTTCCTCAGTCGCCAGGAAAATATCAGTATCCAGGATCACCAGCAACGTGCCCAATTACAGGCACTGTTCAACGAACGGTTTGCCCGTAAACGAAACCTGCCCGCGGTTGCCAGCCACCAGGAAGCGTACGCACGAGTACGTGGCCTGATGGCCAGTGAAACCCTGTTTGATCTCGAGCAGGAGTCCCAAAAGACGCGTGATCGTTATGGAAAAACGCTGTTCGGCCAGCAGGTGCTGGTCGCGCGGCGATTGATCGAAGCGGGCACACCTTTCGTCAAGGTCTCGCGAGCCTGGTGGGACAGTCATGGCCAAAACTTCGAGACACACCTGGAGTTGGTCACTGAGCTTGATCATGTCATGTCAACGCTGCTCGATGACCTGGAAGAACGTGGCCTGCTGGAAAACACCCTGGTTCTGACGCTGGCTGAATTCGGCCGGACTCCCAAGATTAATGGCAGCCTGGGCCGTGATCATTTTGGTAGCGCTTGGAGCGTTTCCCTATCCGGATGCGGTATCAAGGGCGGCTCGGTTTACGGCAAAACGGACCAGGATGGGCAAACAGTTGCCGAGGGAGAAATTGGCGCAGGGGAGGTCTTTGCGACCATCTACCAGGCACTGGGGATTGATCACCAGAAAGACTATCACGTCGGAGCACGTCCCATTCCACTGACCGATCCGGGCATTGAGCCCGTGTCCGAGGTACTGGCTTAACTCTCCATCAGTCACCGGCAGAAGCCAAAATACTACAACCTTGAAAACTCCTTACCGGAGAAAGAGACCCGATGCCCAGCGATCCGAAAAAACTGAAAATCAGTAAGCAGATCAATCGTCCTGACATCCTGATGAGCATTGCCCGCTTACCTGACAGTAACCGTATCTTTGTCGGCAGTTCTGATGGCAAGATTTACGACCTGGACGTGATGGTTGAAAAACCGGAATTCCGCGAACTTGTTGGACACAACAGTTACGTCACCGGGCTGGCGAACGTCGACACGGCACTGATCAGCGCAGCCTACGATCGCCAGTTGATCTGGTGGGATCGGGAAACGGGTAAGCCCATTCGCTCGGTCGAGGCCCACCAACGCTGGATTCGACAGCTAGTGGGCTCACCCGATCAGCAACTGGCAATCACGGTAGCCGATGACATGGTTTGTCGAATCTGGGATATCAAAACCGGCAAACAGGTCCGCGAACTTCGAGGACACCAGGAAAAAACGCCTCATCATTTTCCCTCGATGCTCTACGCTTGTGCGGTCTCGCCCGACGGCAAGTACCTGGCAACCGGGGATCGTGTTGGACATGTCGTCGTTTGGGAACTGGCTACCGGAAAAGAACTGGCGACCCTGGAAACCCCAATCATGTACACCTGGGATCCAAAAGCACGAATTCACTCGATCGGTGGCATCCGGTCCCTAGCTTTTTCTTCCGACTCGTCACTATTGGCCATCGGTGGAACGGGCAAAATCAACAACATTGATCACTTAGAAGCACTCTCGCGGGTGGAGGTCTTTGCCTGGCAAAAACAGTACCGGACCCTCGAATTCAAGGGAAGCGAGCACAAAGGCCTGGTAGAACACCTGGTATTTCATCCCGAAAACCGGTGGTTACTGGCAGCTGGTGGAGACCACAACGGTTTCATCAAGTTCTTTGACTTGACGTAATTCATATTTATCATCATTT
>CAZXJC010000102.1:0-5508 GCA_964640885.1 uncultured Pirellulaceae bacterium
GTTTTACTGATCGGGGTCTTCGCTGGGGGGCCAACTAGCGTATCGCTGCTGGCTGCCGATAGTGATCCGATTATTGCTACCAGGCAGGGGAAATTGCGTGGCACGCGTGTATCTTCAGGTGTGTTGCGGTTTGCCGGGATACCTTATGCCCAGCCCCCCTTAGGGGAATTACGGTTCAAGCCTCCGCGTCCTCCACAACCGTGGGATGGGATCCGCGATGCGCGCGATTTTGGTCCCGTGGGGATTCAAATTTACGATGATTTTACGGGTGATTATTTTCTCAACCAGAGTGAAGACTGCCTGTCGCTTAACGTCTGGACTCCTGGAACCGACAACAAGCGGCGTCCAGTGATTGTGTTTTTACATGGTGGCGGGTTTCTGTTAGGGGGTGCCAATCACCCCACGATGCATGGCACCCAGTTCGTGCAGCGTGGTGACGTGGTCTTTGTCTCGATCCAGTACCGGTTAAGCGTATTAGGCTGGTTAGATTTAGAGGGGCTTGGTGGACCGGAGTACAAGCATTCCAAGAATGCGGGGTTGCTTGACCAGTTACTGGCACTGCGTTGGGTTCAGCAAAACATTGCGGCCTTTGGTGGAGATCCAGGCAACGTGACACTGATGGGTGAATCGGCTGGCAGCATTAGTGCGACGTCAATGATGCTGATGCCAGAGGCTCGCAAGTTATTCCACAAGGTAATTGCCGAGAGTGCCACCTTTGCTGTCAATCGCACACCTGCGCGGGCCACCAAGGTCACCCAGGAGTTTTTAGACGAGACTGGAGCTAAGAATCTGAATGATTTGCTTGCTTTAAACACGGACGAAATTCGTGAGGCGATTGATCGATTAATTCTTCGTTTGAACTTGAAGGAACAGATATTCTTTGAGCCGGTATTGGATGGAGATTTGTTACCTAAAGATCCTTGGAAGTATGTCGCGGAGGGACATACCAAGGGGATTAAGCTGCTGCCCGGCACTAACCAGTTCGAGACTCAATTCTGGTTACTCTACCATCGCAAGCAGATGCGGTTGCGTTCACGACGCATCCTGGGGGGGTTGCTCGTAGACGGGCTGGAAGTGAAACCAGTTGAGCTCGCTCGCATGTTTGGGACTGTCCAAGAGGTCTATCCAACTCGAACCAAGTCGGATGTTTACATGGATATGCTGACTTTTGAGTTGTTTCGTTATCCGCACATTGCATTGTCTGAGATCCATGGAAAGCATACGGATACTTGGATGTACATGTTTGCCTGGAAGCCACCGAGATTGCATGGGATTGGTGCTTTCCACGCGTTAGAGTTGCCATTCGTTTTCAATAATCTGGGTGGTTGGGAACGTATTCTGGGGGATAATCCGCCGCGACACCTGGCCCATAGTATGCAGGATGCCTGGATCGCTTTTGCCAGGAATGGAGATCCCAATCATCGTGGGATCGGCCGTTGGCCCAGTTATCGGACAGCGGATCGGCAGACGATGATTTTCGCTGATCACAGCCAACTGGTATCGGATCCAGAAAAAAACTTGCGGATTCCCTGGCAGCGTCTTTGGAGATCCCGTTCCGAACGATAGGGTTCTGTGACACAATAGGGTAGTAGAACCATGTGTGACAAATCCTCTAATTCGCAACAGCCTATTCGTGTCAGTACGGGCAAGAAGATCTTGTTTTCGTGCCTGCTCGCCTTCGTCCTGTTAGCCTTGATCGAGATCACCTGTCGCCTGGCGGGCCTGGGAGAAAAGCAACAGACGCACCAGGATATTGCTAACTGGCAACTGCAATGGAACTCAGATTTCTACGTTTTTGATGTTAAGCAAGTTGATCCTAGCTACGGTGTCAATCAAGACGGTCTGCGAGACCGCAATCATTCGCTTTCTGTTGCTGCTGATACCCAGCGTGTTGTCTGCCTGGGGGACAGTGTTACCTACGGGTACGGGGTAGCTCACGAAGAAAGTTATCCGAGCTACTTGCAAAAGGAACTAAGCAGCACGGGGTCTTTTGAGGTTTTTAATGTTGCCTTGCCGGGCTGGTCAACTCGACAGCAGCGGATTGCCTACGAACGGATCGCTCGGCGTTATCGCCCGGATTATGTCATCCTGGGGGTTTGCTTGAATGATATTGCTGAAATGCAGAACAACCTGGCCAGCCCGCCACCCTGGTTCCTGGGGACAATGTACCGGTATTCCAGCTTTGCCCGCTCCCTGTTGCCTGGACATCAACACGAGATACACCAGGTAGAGGAGTTGTTCACGGCTCAGGATAGTGCCCGGGTGCAACAGGCCTGGCAGCTCATCCTGAAGGAAATAGAAACGATTGCTCAATTGGTAGAGGCTGATGGTGGCCAGTTTTCCCTTTTCCTGTTTCCTTTTCGCCGCCAGGTGCTGGTCGATCCGCCGCCCGCCATTCCCCAAGAGAAGTTTCGCAAGTTTTGCCTCCAGAAGAAGATCCAGTATTGGGATGGCCAGGAGTCGCTGACAGAACTGGGCGTACACGGTTTTGTTGACTATGACCACCTCTCGGCACGAGGCGGTTTGGCTGTGGCCAGGCAGATCGTGCAGTCCAAGTGGATCGTGAAACCGACTGCCACTGACCAGTCAAACGAGACGGACTCGCCCGGGGTAACTTCACCTTGAAGCTGAATGGCATTTTTTCTGACAGGTGAGAGACGTGTCCAAACGTAGCCAGACGACAAGGAGCAAGGAGATGAGCAGTTCGCTGACACCGCGAAAAAAACTGTTGTTTGCTCTCCTGGCAACCTTGCTGGCTGTTGTTGCGATTGAAACTGGGGCCCGTATCTGGCTGTTTTTCTTGAAGCCCGCCACTGGCAAACAGGCCGTGACCGGGGAGCAGGAGCGTCTGGTCCAGACGATGCGGAGTGACTTGGAGAGTGCCGACCAGGGGCAGCAGTTGTACACTACGGACGAGCAATTGTTCTGGAAACTACGTTCCAATGTGCAGCTTGACGTTCGTAATAATGTCTACCAGACCATCGGCGAGCCGATACGTTGGAAGATTGAGACTAATGCTGAAGGGTTTCGTGGTCCGTGGTTGCCCGCGGATCGCAACCAGGCTGATCCGTTGATAGTCTGCCTGGGGGATTCCTGTACGTTTGGCTTTCGGGTCGACCAGGGAGAGACTTACCCCAGACAGTTGCAGGCTTTTTTGCGTGCTCATGGTTTGCCCCACGCCGTGGTGCTCAACTGTGGAGTACCGGGGTACTCTTCCTTCCAGGGGGCACGAGTTGCAGAGCAGTTGTTACCGCGTCTGCGGCCGGATTTCGTCATCATGGCCTTCGGTGCCAACGATCTGGAACCGGCCTTCTGGACGGATTTGCAGCGTAGCGGACAAAAGGTTCCATTATCTGGTGCTTTTTCAGGATTGCGGAGTCGCCTGGCTGTAGCGCGACTTTTTGACCGATTGTTTCGCAGTCAACGTGTTGCACCGGAGGCGAGTATACCGAATCAGCGTCGTGTTAATGACGAACAGTACGCAGCCAACTTGTCGGCGATGATAACAGCCGCCAAGGAGGTCGGTGCGGAGGTCATGGTCCAGGACTTAATCTTCGTGGCTCCGGTCTACGCAAAGCAGATTGAACGTCTGGTTCGTCAGCAACAGGTGGAACACTTGGACGGTCGACAGCTAATTCAAAAGGGGCTGGAACAGATCCTGGCAGGTGAGCGTTTCCAGCAGCAGCGGATGGCTATCGATCAGTTTTGGGATACGAAACTTGATAGTTATAATTTTGTCTACTACAGTGAGCAGTACTACCAGCAGCTATTGAGTATTCCACAGTGGCAAGGCTATTTGCGTTATTTGTTGGTTGAACCGGTCCATCCGAGTCCATTGGGACATCAGCTCATTTCTGAGCAGATTGGATCGTGGATTCTCAAGAAAAATGGTCAGCCGGGCGACTGAATGACTGTCTGAACCGGATCAGGTTAGGATTCCAGATCTACTCTGGCAGCGAGAGCTTGTATGCGAGAAAAACCATCCCAGAGCGATTCAACTCGACGTCACTGGATGTGGATTATCGGTGCAGCGGCTCTTGTGCGTCTGCTCTATATTCTCTGGTTCTTGAGTTCGCCGTTACATGGCTACTACTTTGCTGACCATCTCTATTATCGCAATTGGGGGATGCAGATTGCCGCCGGTGACTGGTTTGGGCAGGAAGTCTTTGAGCAAGGCCCCCTCTACGCTTACTTGCTGGGCGCGGCCTTCCGGCTAGGTTGGAGTGAAACGCTGGTCCTTTTTTGCCAGTTGCTTGTCGGTATCGCCAGTGCCCTGTTGATTTACGAATCAGCAAAGCGGCTGTTTGAAATCAAAACGGCTTTCCTGGCCGCTTTATTGACTGCAGTTTATGGCCCGCTGGTCTTCTACGAGTGCATGCTGATGAAGTCCTTTCTGCTGCCGCTGCTGACAACAGGAGTCCTCTATTGCAGTTTACGTTACCAGGCTTCTTTGCGGCCCGGCTGGCTTTGGATCGCTGGGGCATTGATTGGTCTGGCCTGTTTGATTCGAGAGAATCACTTGCTGTACGTTATCCCCCTGGGTTGCTGGGTTTGGTGGTGTGGTGCGGGGCGAGTAACACTCGGAGAGAAAATAGCATCGATTTCACGAGGACGCCGTGGAATGCATTTGGCGGTTGTAGCCGCCTCCCTGTCGGTGGTCGTTCTCCCTGTTACGCTGCGCAATTACTCTCTTGCCCGGGAGTGGGTCCCGGTGACTGCTGGCGGAGGCGAAGTCTTGTACTTGGCTCACGGACCGGAGGCAAATGGCTATTTTCATACGGTTCCCTTTGTAAAACCGAGCCCCTGGAGAGAGCATGAAGACTTTCGCGCGGAAGCGTCCCGACGTTCCGGGCGACTCCTGACCCGTGCGGAAGCCTCGCGGTTCTGGAGTCGTACTGCGCGAGAAGAGATTCTTCGCAGTCCAGGCAGGTCTATACAGCTGACATTGAAAAAGGGGGCCATCTTTCTTTATGACCTGGAAGTGCCAGATTCGGCGGACTACCTGCTGTGGCGCAGCTACCTGCCGATCATGTGGCTGTTGCCGACGTTCGGCTGGTTTGTAGGACTGGCGCTGTTGGGATGTGTTACCTGCTGCAAAGACTTGGGGAAGCACCAGTTATTGTTGGGATTAGTCGCGGTTCATTTTATTTCCGTTCTGCTGACGTACAATTTCGGGAGATTTCGGATTGGTATGATGCCTTTGTTTTTGCTTCTTGCTGCTCAGGGAGCAATGTGGCTAATGCGTGCACTGCGGACAACCGATTTGAAGCTCAAGAGAACGGCCTGGCTGGGCGCAAGTGCCGTCTTGTTGCTGAGCCTCTTGAGTTTTACATCCCCGCCTGGATATTCGCTGGAAGCCTACCAGCGCAAAGTTCCGGTCACGATCCAGGGGATCCAGGAGCAGGAGCTTGCCCGTGAGAACTTGGCAGAGTTGCAGGCACAGGCTTTGTTCCAGTCCGGGCAAGCGATATTCCAAATGCAACTGGGGCACACCTATGCTGTATTGGG
>CAZXJC010000103.1:0-8596 GCA_964640885.1 uncultured Pirellulaceae bacterium
CGACCAGGTCAGCGTTCGGCAGCAGGCGGCCAATTGCGGCGTTGCCAAAGGCGTGGGTCGCGGCGGATACGTTGGTCGTTGCTCCCTGCGTGCCAAGTTGCTCGATTACGCGGAGGTGCGAGGCATACAGCAGCGCTTCCAAGTCAGCGATTGCAATTCGGGTGTTGTGCAGGTGGTCAGCCAGCTTGAGGACGAGATCTTCCTGGTTTTCGGCCAGTGGCAATCCTTGGTAAAGCTCGGTCAGTGTAACCTGGTTGTCGCCAACGATGGTGTCCAGGTTGCCGAACGTCGAACTGGCAGTGTTAGTTTCATTGTCGGTGAGTAGATTTGTGCTGCCATAGAGGATGTCGTTGCCAAAGACAGTGCTGAGTGGGGCCATGCCGGCCGGTCGCAACGCGGCTGCGTCTAGGGCCAGGTATCGCATCGTATGAGTCGCCAGTTGCAGTTCCGTTGCCAGCAGGTCAGTAAGCGAATCAAGGTCGGGCACGCCAGTGATAATTTGAGACTCGAGTGTTGAATTGTCCCCAATGATCCAGTCGCTGCCACTGCCCCCGCTGACCCGGTCGTTACCCGGAAGCAGGTGCGCGTGGCCGGTAATCTCAGGAATCATGGCAGCAATCGGCAGTAGGCCAGTCGGGAATTCTTCGTTGGCAGCGTGCCATAAGACCCCACCTTCCATGAACTGGAGGGCCTCATCCACCTCGTGCGAAATCACATTGCCATAGCTACGGGAGATTCCATAGGCCTGGTTCATCGTGAGCTGCTCGGGCTGCAAGGCGATTGGCGGCAGAACGTAAGTTCCTGCGTCGGTTAAGTCGAGCTGCGCCGTTTCCCCGCCAAAGAGCCGTAGTCCGTCAAAGATAAGCGGCAGTTGCAGCGCGCTGCTCGCCTGGTGGCTGGCCTTGTCGCCTACCAGGTAGTCGTCCCCAGCATTTCCGTCGATGACGTCATTGCCACGCTGCCCAACGATGATATCGTCATTTTCACCACCCTGAAGGATGTCGTTGTCAGCGTCATGAATCTGGACCAGCAGTGTCGTGGTCGCCAAGTCGGCACCCCGGGTAACGGGTTGATCCAGAGCATCGTACGTACCGGCCACGAGCAATAGGTCGGCATCGACCAGCGTCTGGGCGGTCGCAAGATCCGGGGTATCGTAGTTGGAAACAGAGCCCGTCACGGTCCCATGGTCCTGGAGGATAATGTCACGGTGCCACATGCCATTGGTATTAACACGGGGCGACTGCGGATCGGTGTAGTCACGCAAGATTTCGCCGTTGTCTCCAAGGATCACATCATGGCCGTGGCCACCATGAATGGTGTCCGCTCCGATTTCGCCAATCAGTTCGTCATCACCGCCACCACCATGAATCAGATCGTCACCGCGTTGGCCAAAGACTCGGTCGTGTCCATCGGCTGTATTGAGGCCCGTGTTGGGCTGGTCACCGTAAATAGTGTCACTTCCATGCATCAGGAAATGGTCCAGGAACCGTAGTCGCTCAAGGTTGTCGTAGCGTGTGACGGAGCGAACAACGTCGTCCAGCTTGATCAAGGCGTTATTTTGAGTGTCCGGGTACCGTTGCCAGGTCCAGGGCAGGGTGGAAGTTACAGTTCGCTCGATAATGCCATTGTCACCAATGATCACATCGGCGGCAGCGCCACCCTCGATGTAATCGTCGCCGTCATGGCCACTCAAGTCGACCGCCAGGAAGTTATGGCCGCCGGTGATATCATCCTCGTCCTCATTGCCGTAGAGCCAGTCCGCGTCTTGCTGGCCAAGGATGATGTCGTCACCCTCGTTGCCGTGGATTGTGTCACGACCACCGTCGTGGACGTCATAAGTAAAGATGGAGCGGAATAACTGGTTCTCGGGAAGTGCAATGTCGTACAGTCCGTGGTCACCAAGGAGAATGTCGTGCTCGGAGCCACCGTAGATGAAGTCGCCAGCTGTACCGCCAAAGGCAAAGTCATGTGCGGAACCGGTGTGAATCGTGTCGATACCGCCATCAACCGGGGCGATTGTTTCGACGCGGACCGGCTTGCGATCGTCGTCAAAGAGACCTGTTCCGTTGTCTCCCAAAACGATATCCCGGTCCGATTCGGTATGGATTGTGTCGTCCAGGTAGCCGCCAAAGACAATGTCTGGTCCGCCACCGGTCGTGATGTGATCGTTGCCACCAATATCCGTGTCGGTACTGGTAATCGTGTCGACGCGGGCTTCGGAGTCAAAGTTAATGACACCATTGTCACCAAGGACGATATCCCGGGCGATGTCCCCAGTGGCATCGCTACCGGTAGTGATCGTATCATCAACCGAGCCACCTAAGACGATGTCATCACCATTACGGGTGGCGATCGTGTCGTTTCCACCAATGGCCGGGTCGGTGGTCGTGATGGTGAGGATGCTGTCGTCAGACTCAAACTCGATGCGACCATTGTCGCCGGTGACAATGTCACGTTCTGCTTCGAGGTTGAGGTAGGCTGTGACTAAGTCGGCATCTGCACCACCAAGGACGACATCCTTGCCATCGGCGGTGTTAATCGTGTCGCTACCGCCGATGTCCGGGGCCAGCGTATTGATTACCCGGAGGTTGCCAATGTCGGTTGTCACAACCCCAATATCCAGGTCGCTGTTAAAATCGGCTTGGCCACTATCGCCGACAACAATGTCATGGCCCGCTTCGGTGTTGATTGTGTCGCCAGCGGCACCGCCCAGCACGATGTCGTCGCCACCACCGGTAGCGATGGTGTCAATGCCGCCGATCTCATAGGCCAGACTGTTGATCACATCAATGCGACCCTGGCTGTCGAAGCTGGCCTGCCCGCTATCGCCCAGGACAATGTCAGGCTGCGTATCGCCCACGGCCTGGATGCCGCTGACAATGATGTCCGCGGCGGCACCACCAATCACGAGGTCAGCCCCGTTGCCCGTGAGGATGACATCGTTGTTCCCGATTGAATAGTCCGTGGATGCAATGTTGCGAACGATTTCCGTGAGGCTAACAACGTCCAGGTCGAAGTCGGCGTTGCCATTGTCACCGAAGACAACGTCCGGATCGGGGTCGTTGTTGGCAGGGTTATGAGTAAGGATCCAGTCGCTGTCCGTTCCGCCGAGGACCATATCAGGACCGGCGTCGGTGTAGATCAAGTCGATCGAGCCGTCACCAGGTGCGGTGGTGGTGATAGTATCGACCCGTTGGTGGCCTACATGGAAGACGATTCGCCCATTGTCCCCAAGAACCAAATCGGCGCCGATGTCAGTACCGTCGAGTAGGCTAAGCGGGTCAGTAGGCTGGCCGTCGATCGTGAGTTCGAACGGGTCGAAGGCGACTGCAAAACCGGTCGCGGTCGTCGGCAGGGCAACGTTCACCAGGTCGGTTCCGTACCCGCCCACCACAATATCCGGCCCGTTGCCTACAAAAATCTGGTCATTCCCGCCGATATCGGTGGCCGTACTTTCAATGACAGTGATTACCTCTGCGCTATCAAAGCTTGCGTACCCATTGTCACCAAGGACAATGTCGCGGTCGCCATTGCCGAGCGCATCGGTTTGATCGGCTGTCTGGTTGTAGGCCAGGAGCCAGTCATCGGCCTGGCCGGCAAGGATGATATCGCTGCCATTGTCAGTGTAAATACGGTCGATATCGCCGATTGCGGGAGCCTGGGTCTCAATGTGTTTGACGTTGAGCGAGGCGGGGTGGAACACAACCCTGCCGCTGTCGCCAATAACGACGTCACGACCATCGTCTTCACTGAGGACCGAGTTGTCGGTACGGTCGACGTTTATAAAGTCGCTGCCGTAGCCACCAACTACGATATCGGACCCGTCACCTACCAGGATGTCATCGTCGCCCCCTTCGTTTGGACTGCTCGTCGTGACGGATTCGAGAATCTCATTCTCGTCAAAGAGTGCTTCCCCACTGTCTCCCAGCACAATGTCCCGATAGTCGTCGTCATCGCCTTCCTGGAAGGCCCAGATCACATCGCCAGCCTGACCACCGAAGACGATGTCGAAATCATAGGCAGCATGAATCGTATCCGTGCCACCGATGCTGTCAGCTAAGGTCCGGATTGATCGGAGGACGCCAGTGTTGCTGTCAAAGTCGGCTATTCCGTTGTCGCCAAGGATGATATCCCGGTCTGCTTGGTCTCGTTGGCCTGTTGTGTCAATGTTGTCGAGAGCGGAGCCACCGATGACGATGTCGCCTCCGCCGCCGGTAGTAATGGCGTCGTTACCGCCGATGTCGTAAGCCAGGCTCTCGATCGTATCAAGCGAGCCGGCTGCGTCGAAGACGGCTTTTCCGCTGTCGCCAATGACGATATCGCGGTGATTGTCGTCGGTGGCCGCTGTTCCGCTATCAATACTATCCGCGGCGGTTCCGCCGATAACGATGTCGGAACCATTGCCAGTCGAGATTGCATCGTCATTGCCGATATCAAAATCGGTAGAAGCGATTTCCCGTATGATTTCATAGTGAGCGCCGTTGGTTGTGCCAAAGTCAAAGTCGGCGTAGCCGTTGTCGCCCAGGATAATGTCCTGGTCGTGATCGGTGTTGTCCGCTTGGTGGGCGACGATCCAGTCACTGTCGGTACCACCGAGGATAATATCCTGGCCACCGTCTGCGTAAATTAGGTCCACCGAACCGTCTGCCGGAGCAATGGTTGCGATCAAATCAACCACTTCTTGGCCCGCCACGAATGCCCCGTCGGTATGGAACACAATGCGGCCATTGTCACCAAGATAGATATCGTCCCCGCTATCGCTTCCGTCGAGTAGCGTTGAATGGTCAGCTAGGATGTCGCCGTCGACGGTAAAGGTTAACGGGCTAAAGGATACGGCAAAAGTGCTGGTGTCTTCGGGCAGGGTCACGTTAATACGGTCCTGTCCATAACCCGCCAGGACGATATCGCTGCCATCGCCAACCAGGATGTGATCGTCACCACCGATGGACGTCGAGGTGCTTTCCATGATCTCAATCACTTCTCCAGCGCTGAAAGTAGCATAGCCATTGTCTCCGAGGACAATGTCGCGGAGCCCATCGTCATTGGCAGTGTCGGCTGCGTCGATGATGTCTGAGCCGTAACCGCCCAGGACGATGTCAGCACCGTTGTCAACAAAAATCATGTCGTCGCCACCGATCGCGTCGGCGATTGTTTCAAACGAACGAACCACATCGAGATCGCTGCCCTCTGTCCAGGGATGGAACTCGACACGGCCGCTGTCACCGAGCACAATGTCGCGGTGCTCATCAGAGGTGGAAATGTTTTCGGGTGTGATGACTCCCCAAGCCGTAAAGTTGTCAGGGAGCAGGTTGATGTAATCATCCGCGGTGCCGCCGATGGCAATGTCAGGGCCCTCGCCGACGAGGAGTTGATCCGTGCCGCCAAGTTCCGGTGCCAGGCTTTCGATCGAAATCAGGACTCGTGGTGATTCTGGGTTAAAGATCGCCCGCCCACTGTCCCCGATCACAATGTCTCGGGCGGCGTCGTCTCCCACTGGCCCGCAACTGACAGGCTGTGCGTCCAACTGGTGCGTCAGGACGGTATCATCGCCTAGGCCAGCGATGACGACGTCGGAACCGTTGCCGGTCCAGATCTGGTCGGAGCCGCCCAGGTCAAAGTCCGTCGATTCAATCACCTTCAGGCGGTAGTCCTCGTAGGCGGTGTCAAAGGTGGCAAAACCGTTGTCCCCCATGATCACATCCTGCCCGTCGTCGCCACCCAGGATGTCGCCGTTGCGGCTGATGTTGATGTAGTCATCCTGCGAGCCACCAAAGACGATGTCACTACCATTTCCGGCGTCGATAAAGTCTTCTCCACCCAGCAGCGGAGCCTGGGTGCTGATGGAGATGATTCGCCCCGGTTCGGGAGGCGAAGTCGCCTCGAAGAGGGCATATCCGTCGTCCCCGAGGATAATGTCGTTTGACTCATCGCAGCGTCGAGCGGCATCGGCGTAGTCGTCGACGTCGGCATAGATATCGTCATTCCCGGCACCTCCGAGGACCACGTCAGGCCCGAGCCCAGCCGTGATTGTGTCATTGCCACCGTAAGCGAAATCAGTGGTGCGGATTTCGACCAGCGTACCGAAGTCAAATCGTGCCAATCCGTTGTCGCCGACAATAATGTCGGGCGTGATGCTATCGCCTGCGACGATAGTATCACCGAGGCTTCCACCAAGTATGATATTGCGACCTTGTCCGCCGGTGATCTGATCAGCGGCACCAACCTCGGGGGCAATGGTGTACATCAGGCTAACCAGAGGCGTACCGTCGAGATTTTGCACGAATTCGACGACTGCGTTGTCACCTGCCAGGATATCGTTTTGGTCGTCGCCACCTGCCTCAATGATATCGCTGCCAGCACCACCAATAACCGCGTTGGCACCAGCGCCGGCAGTCAGAATGTCGTTGCTGCCCACCAGAGGACTGCTGGTTCGGATGTCGATCAATCGCGTGTCGAAGAAGAGCGCCGAACCATTGTCTCCGATCAGGATGTCATTGTCCTGCGATCCAACCGCGCGGGCATCAAGGGTGTCCATGCCATATCCGCCCAGGATCAGGTCGACCCCCGCCTGGGAAATGACGTGATCTGGACCACCGGTCGCATCATCGACACTGATCATCATGCTTGGATCGTGATGTTGCCCGTCAACCTTGTCGCCCGGCCCACCATGGCCAAGGACGACGACGGCATGACTCTCTAAGCCAGCCAGGTCCAGGAAGGTGGTCTGGTAACGGGTCAGGTCCGCGTCATCTGGGAAATAGAGCCCTCGACCGCGGTCCCCGAGAACCAGGTCGTCTGCACTGCCGGTCGTAATGTTGTCGCTTCCTTGGCCACCGAAGACGACCAGTTGACGGGTGGAATTCGTGCCGTCGACCGTATCGTTATCGGCATAGTTGACTTGCGGGATCTGCCAGCGACTCCGTTGCTTGTCGACAGTGATGGTGACAGTTGCGTCGACTAGCTTCCAGGTGGGCACGTTGTCGAGGCTGGTAGCAACAAAACCTTCGGCCATGTGCACGGATGTCAATCCTAGTGCTGCAATGGCAGGATGGCTGATCGTGAAGTTATTTGCGTCGATAACCTCCCCAACACTGAAGGCTGCAATTCCATTGATCGCCGCATAAAGGGGTTCGGTCAGGTTTTCGGGGCCGACCCGCAGGACAACTTCATCGGTTGCCAGCAGTCCGTGCGACGGACTAGAGACGAGCAAAGTGTCATCGTAGAGGTCGCTGCGATATGCATAGCCCTGACCAAGGTAGCCATCCGCAACGCCGTGGGTGAGCACGGAAAGGTCTGCGCTTCCCACTAGTTCGTACCATTGAGCGTCAATGAATTTGACTGAGTATGTCTGGTCGTTCAAAGCCGCCGCCAGGATATCCTGTCCGAGCAAATCGACTTCCGTGCCAGCCATTCCCCGGAGAGTAACCTGGTCTTCATCGACCAAGCCATGGTTGAAGTCCTTAATCCGGAGATTGCGTTTCGGTCCGTAATCGATCTTGACGATGTTGCCGACGAAGGAATCGATGGGACCGGATGGACGTGATCCAATTAAGTCACTCAGGTCGACGTTTACGATGTTATTTGCGTGGTCCACGGAATAGGAGTCGATGTCCAGGTTCGAACGGACTTCAAGGCCATTGAACGCGATGTCGACCGTGACAGCGTCAACCGGGGTAACGTTGATGATGCGATTTGTCGGATTGACTCCACCCGTGTCGACTAATCGACCCGCTGACAGGCTAGTCATGCCGCCGGGGAAGATCTCGCTGTGAACCAGGTTGCCGTCGTGGTGCTTGTCGACCTCGACGGTCACCATCCAAGGAGCCTCAGCAGGAACAAAGAGTGCCGAGGGGAGGCTAATCGAATCGGCTGCATTGTTGCGGCTGTAATCGTTGCTATTGAGGCGGAAGCCGTCAAACGTGACATGGACCAGGTCGCTGGCCGTAAAGGTGATGGCCTCTTCGGTATGGGCGTTTGTCATACCCTGCAGAGCATAGGCCTGGCCGGGAGTCACGTCCGATTCTTCGATTTTGACATCGTAGAGCTGGGGAGATCGGACCAGTTGCGCCACATTGACGGTTACTACGGAGGATGTCTCCAGTGAGATGTCGGTGTCGAGGGTAATAGTATCGGCTTCAAGATCCACGCTATAGCGATCTCGCGGAACGGCGTTTGCAGTGCCATTGTCTGTGACCAGGACGGTGATGTGATCGCCAATAACTACGTCAATCGGCACTCCGTTAGCGGTATGTGTCAACGGGCCTAGTTGGCGAACGATTGTCCCCATGCCCTGGGTGTGCGTGCGGGTAACCAGCGTGTCGTAATAACTGAATTGTTGGTGGGTAGCGAGCGTTCTGACCGTTCGCCGTACTTCAACAATAGCCTCCGCCGCTACGTCTCCGGCGGGCGGATCATTTAAAACGATTCGATCCTGGTCGGTATCGATCGTATAGGCTCCGGCATAGATCGCCCCGCCCATGACGTGAACATCATTGATCAGGACGGAATCCGCATCGCCGGACTGGAGCGTTCCGGCAGTCAGTTGAACAATGGACTCCCCGGGCTGAAGAGGTGTCGAGAAGACGTCGATACTGGT
>CAZXJC010000104.1:0-2801 GCA_964640885.1 uncultured Pirellulaceae bacterium
CGTCTGCGTGGTGCACAGCCACACCGACGGCGGCTCGCCGACAGCGGCCTGCGCCTGCAGCAGCCTCAGCGCGGTGCCCACCTGATGCAGCTCGCACATAGACGCGGCACACGCGAGCAGCACTGCGCGCCATGCTCCGGCAGGCAGGCTCCCGCCAATGCCGTCGCACTGAGTGCCATGATCGCCCAGCAACGCCGAGAGAGCAGCGGGCGCGCTTCCAACCACGAGCACGCCAATGCCGGTATGCGAACGCTCGAACGCATCGTTCACGCGCGACCACTCAACTTCGTACAGCCAGCGGCGGAATTCGGGCGTACATGCGCTGCCCTCGCGCTCCCGCGACTTGACGCCGTCCAGCTGCGCAAACGGGTGCGCCGGCTCGCGCCACGCGAAGGCGCGCCGCCTGTACACAAGCCGCGCCGAGATGAGCGCGACCGGCGCCCCACCAGCACGCCGCAGCACCACGTGCGCGATCGTGCCTCCGAGACCGAACGAGCTCACACCACCTTCCGAGAGCTGGAGCGCCACCAGCTGGGTCGGTGCTGTGCAGCACGCGCCAGCCCATCGTATGTGCGGGTTGAGCGCGCGCAGCTGTGCGTTTGGAGCTGCGTGCGATCGCTGGAGCCCGCATACCAGCTTGACGACTCCCACCATGCCTGCAGCTGGCTCGGCGTGGCCGACATTTGCTTTCGTGCTGTCAACGGCGCTAGGGCCGTCCGGCGCTGGCAGGCTTGCTGCAAGTGAGCCTGCCTCGATTGGGTCACCCAGCGACGTGCCCGTGCCATGCGCCTCGATGCAGGCGCCATCTACCGCGCCCGCGTCCAGACGCGCAACGCGCAGCAGCACCTGCTGCGCTTGCCCGTTGGGCGCGGTAAGGCTGGCGCTCTTGCCGTCCTGCCGCACCGCCGCACCAGCGACGCACACACGTTTGGGATGCTCCGTCGACAGCAGACTGGCACCGCACGCCTCGCCCCGGCCAAAGCCGTCTGCGCGGCGGTCGAACGTGTGCGACCTCCCGCGCGGCGAGGTGATGCCGGCCGCTGCGTACAAGTGCGCCACCGCGGGAATAAGCATGGCGTGCACCCCTCCCAGCAACGCAGCATCGCACTCGGCGAGCTGCAGCGCGCGCAGCGCACTGTGGCACGCCACCAGCGATGACGAGCAGGCGGTGTCGGTTGCAGCGCACGGGCCGTGCAGCCCGAGGACGTACGAGAGCCGCCCCGCAGCGAAGCAGTGGCCGACGCCACCGATACCGTACACGCTAGCCGGCTGGGGAACCTGCGCAAACTCGGTCGACGTGATGCCCACAAAGACGCCCGCGCCGCTGCCGAGCAGCTCCTGCCGCCGCATTCCAGCGGAATGCATCGCGCTGTAGCCGTTCTCGAGGAGAAGCCGCTGCTGCGGGTCCATCGCCGCCGCCTCCGCCGATGAGACCGCAAATGCTCGGTTGTCAAAGAGCTCGAGCCCTTGCATAAAACCCGCGAGGCACACACGTGCGTCGAACTCTGACTCGGCCTGAGGGAGGTCCCACCGCGAGGGCGGTACCTCGGAGACGCCATCGCGTGCGGTGGCTGACATGCGCCAGAGGCGGTCGACGCCGCCGGGGTGCGTCGCCTTTGTTGCGAGCAGCGCCGATGCCACTGACAAACGCTGATGACCGCGCAACTTTGCTCGCACGCACTGCTCAGGAGGGGGCGAGAGTAGTGCGGCCAGTTGCCGCGCCGTCGGGTGGTCGAACACAAGCGTGCTCGGCAGCGGCGTGCCCTCGCCCGCCGCCGCCTGCAGCTGGTTGCGCAGCTCGACGGCGCCGCGCGCGTCGACGCCCGCCTCCATCAGCGGCGCGTCCGCGTCGACCGCGCCCCCCGCCGTGCGCTGAACCATCTCGAGCACCGCGTCCAGCCCCACAGCATTCGGCGCTGCAGTCACCGCATTCGCCGTGCCGCGTGGCACCGCACCGCGTCGCCCGAGGTGCGCATACGGCGCGAGGCAGCCGCGCGCCTCACCGCCGCCAGCGAGCAGCCTCGGCCAGTCGGCGGGCAGAACCACGAAGCTGCGCGAGCCCGGCGCCAGCATGCGTGCAGTCGCGGCAAGCGGCTCCGCACGTGTGATGGCGCCCATGCCCGAAGTGGCGGCATGCCGGTCGGCGCCGTGCCGCGCCGCGTACCCAATCTCCGCCACCGCGCCCCACGCGACACTGTGCCCGCACACGCCCCGCCGCCGCCGGCAGTCCGCCATCGTGCTCAGCCATGCGTTGGCCGCCGCGTGCGGCGCCTGCCCCGCCGAGCCCAGCAGTCCCGCCACTGACGAGAACACGCCGAAGCAGCGCAGCGCCTCGCCGGCCGTGGCGGCGTGCAGTGCACACGCGCCGTGCACCTTCGGGCCGTACGCCGCGCGGAAGCGAAGGGCGGTCTGGTCGGCGAGCAGCGCGTCGGACAGCTGGTGCGCCGCGTGGAAGACGCCACCGAGGCGCCAGCCGCCGCCGCGCACCGCCCGCGCGGCGCCGCGCACACCCTCCGCGCCGTACACGTCACTGCGCACGCGGCGCACGGCCACACCGCAGCGCGCGAGCCACGCCCAGTCCGCCTCGCTGCCCGTCTGCACGCGGTCGCTGCGCGACGAGAGCACGAGCTGCCGCGCTCCGCCCTCGACGAGCAGCCGCGCCGTCAGCAGCCCGAGGCCGCCCAGCCCACCACTGATGAAGTGCGCGTCACCGAGCACCGAGGGGGCTACGGCGACCGCGCGCGGCACCTGCGCCACGATCACCGCCTGGCCCTGCAGGCAGCCGCCGCCGCGCATGCAGT
>CAZXJC010000105.1:0-4843 GCA_964640885.1 uncultured Pirellulaceae bacterium
GACCCTCCTTCCAGAAGACATGGACGGATTCACCCACGCATTACCAAAACTTTGTCGACTGTATCAAGAGGCGCAAACAGGAATAATTAATTGCCGACGTGGAAGAAGGTCATCGGTCGGCCCTGCTCTGTCACCTGGCAAACATTTCTTATCGGACCGGGCGCCGACTGGAGTTCGATCCAAAAACTGAAACGTTTACCAACGATAAAGAGGCCAACCAGTTGCTGGGACGAGAATATCGCTCGGGTTACGAGCTGCCAAAAATCTAGAATTTACTGGACCGTCCGGCAGCAGAATGCTTAGTTGCTTTTAGCAGCTAATTTCTTGGCTCGTTCCAGTACATCCGGCATCGCTTCCAACCATAACGGCTGGGACTTGGCCAGTTCTTGCAATCCAGCCGTCCGCTTGGTGTAAATCTCGACCACTTCCTCGTCATTACCCAGTTCCAAGGCAACGATCAGCAACGCCAATTCAATATTAGCTGCGTAGTCCTTGGCCATTTCATGCTTCTGCAATTCGTCCAGCAGGTTTCGAGACAGGTAAAACTGTCCAGCATGAAAAAACTCCTGGGCATAACCGAGCAAGACTTCCGCGTGCTGCTCATCGAGGGCAATGGCCCGATCAAATTCATCCCAGGCATAGCCAGGTTCACCAAACAACAACTTCCGCTTCCCCAACTCCAAGTATCCGCGTGCATCAAAAGGAGTTGTTTCCTGTGCTAACCGTGACCGACGGGCCCACTTCTCCAGCCAGTCGACGCGCCGTCGGCCATTGACCAGGTAGGTCTCTTTAAACTCAGCAAAATGACCGCGATACGCCCGCCGACGATCCTGATCGCTCACCTGGGTATTACTGGCAATGAACTTCTGTTGCGCTAACTGGTCAGCAACTCTCTGGGCAATGAACTGGTGCGTTTGAATCGTGGGATGAACGTGATCCATGTACTGATCGTATCCTGGAATTCCTTTCGGAGTTAACTTCTGCAGGGAAACCCGCACATCGACCAGCGGAGTCTTCGTCTCACGGCAAACTTTTAACAGCGACTGGTACGTCTCTTCCAGCATTCGCAACGGAAGAACATCCGTATCCTTGGCGCGAATATAGTAGTCAGCAGCCTTCTCGGACTGATCAAGGCGATCAAAGCACCGCGCCATGCGGTAATTTAACAGCGCGTGACCTGGATCAATGGCCTCTGCTTTACGATAAAACTCTAACGCCAACTGCGGATTACTCTCTTCACGCTCAGCCGCTTCATAGGCCCGTTGAAAGGCGCTGCGCTGAGAATCTTTAAGTGTTGTTGCCAACTCTGATTTAAACGGCGGACAATCCCTCAGGTTTGACCCTAGTCCAACGAGCACCAGTGGCACCTTGTGTTCTTCGCACATCTCGATCATCACTCGCATCGAATGGTCGAAGTGGTTAACCACCTGTTTCTGCCACTCCGCATCGCGATGGTAAGAAGCGTAGCCACTCTCGTCATCAAGCCGCGCCTTAACCTCATCTTCCATGACAGTCTTTTCAGATTCAACGGTCTTTTCAGATTCGCGAGCTTCCTCGAGATCCGTTCCGGAACCCAACTGGCGAGCCAACGTCACCATTCGCAACGAGTACAGCCAGTCCATGATCCCACCACCACTGCTGGAACGTGACTTCACGTCCTGGTACGTGCGATCTTCCAGGAATTCATTATGACCGGTCGCCACCACGATCAAATCCGGCTGGTAAGCCATCACTTCTTCAGTGATGCGGGCCAAGCGATAACTGGCATAAGACAAACCACCACAGTTGATTACCTCGTAGTCTCGGCTGGGGTCACGTAGCTTTAGTTCGATCTGCAACCATCGTGCAAACGATGTTTCTGTCGTATAGGGACGCCCACGGACAGTCGACCCACCCAGGCAGAAAACGCGAACCATGTTAGCCGGTTTCTTAGCACTGAATCTCTGTGTCCCAAAATACAACTGATGGGAACGGGTGGTTTCATAATTTTGCTGATCCCTGGTCAGGGTAAAAAGAGGGTGGGCTCGCCCAAAACCTACAAACGGGTCAACATATCCAGTAGGATCCCCCACATCGACCGCCCGCAGCACGATCTCCAATAACACAAACGGAACCAAAGCGAGTACAATAGCGATCAAGGGAAAAAGAACGCGACGCCGCTTGCTGCGACGAGTCGCTGGAGTTGGCGAGCCTTTTGATTCAGCTGAGGACGGCATAGAATTTTTACTGTTCACCTGTAACTAAGCTTAGATTTCAACACATCTGATAAATATCCACTAATTCCTCGTCTTGCGGATAAACAAAGATATGCCTGACAACACTAGTGTAACGGATGCTCCCGATTCAGGGAAAGCTCTTGTTTCCACTCCCCGTAATTTCTTCTTCCTGGTACTCGTCCCGATCATCTTGTTGATCATTATCCTGATCAATCAGCGACAAGTAGGACAAAACATCAAGAGCATCTCCGGAACCAGTCCACAGCGACATTTCTGGTTGCTGTGCCATGCGGGAGTAACGGACGAGGAACGAAAAACTGCTTTCCTGGAACTTCTCAAAGCTGGCAACATGGAATGGAGAAGTGCCAATCTAAAGGGCCTTGATCTCTCCGACTTAGACTTGCCAAGAAGCCAGGTCGAAAATGCTAATTTTGAAAATAGCAGCCTGGCAGGCGCAAGACTGTCAAACGGCGAGTTTTCATTCAGCCAGTTTCAACTCGTTGATTTCACCGATGCAGACCTCTCATCAAGCAACCTGATTGAAATCTACCTGTTGAAAGCGATCATGAATAACGCGGATTTCAATAACACCAATTTGCGCCGAGCCATGATCGAACAGGTTACAGCTCGCAATGCGAATTTCGAGGACGCTGATCTCTCCGAAGCTCACATGCTCCTGGCCGACTTCACCAACTCGAACTTCAAGAACACCGACATGTCGCTCGTCAACCTGGAAGCCGCCACGTTACAAGGCTGTAACCTGGATTCCGCAAACCTGGACGGGGCCCTGCTACTAGATACCGACTTCACCGATAGTAACTGGTGGCGAGCACGCGGCTTGAGCAGTGATACCATTGAAAACCTGTTGCGGTCTTTTCCACCCTCAACAAAAATCAAGCCTGCCTGGGAAGATGATTTCAAGAAATGGTTGACCGAATTAACCGCGGCCGGGCAAAAAAACAAGGCGATTCCCACCCCCGAACCTAATCCTGAACCCTGAATTCCAACAAGGTCCTACCAGTCGACTCTATGGCAAATCAATTTCAGACCAAACCGTCCCGACGCTACCAAATCCAAAAGCGATGTGCCGTCGCAATCATGTTAGCCTTCTGCTGGCTCCCCTTTACTAAGGCAAATGCCCAAACACCTGCCACCAGCTTTTCGCAATTGCTGGAAACGCAGATGCGACAAGTCTTCGAGACAGTTTGCAAATATGTGGAGCAGCATCCGGAAGCCGAGGACATCGATTCGGCATACCGATGGGTCTTTCAGCTTGCCCTCGATTACCGTTTCGAATCAGATGCTGTCCAACTGTCAGCACAGTACCTGGGACGTCCTCAACCTGTTACCTCGGTGCGCAAACTTGCCCAGCAAGTTTTGGTTCTTGGCCAGGCCCGGCAAGGAAAAATAGAAAAAGCAAAAACAGATTTCTTGCAATACCTCAAGGAACAGCCTGCTTACACGGCCGAACAAAATATCGGTTTCGCTCTGCAACTTGCCGGCGAAGCCCAGTTGCAACAGCAATATTCACTGGCAGCGGATATCTACAGTAACACGGCTCGACGGTTTAATCTGAATCCTCAAATTCGTGATCTCTGTGAAAACTAGGTTTCCAAGCTGCGGCTGATCAATGAAACGCCACCACCAATCGCAGCCCTGGATATCGCCAAACAACGCGTCGACATCTCCAGCTACCGGGGAAAAGTTCTGCTGATCGATTTCTGGGCCACCAACTGCCCACCCTGCCTGGAAGAACTGCCGCACATGAAACGGCTTTATGAAAAGTACCATTCGCGCGGCTTGGAAATCCTCGGGATCAGCCTGGATGTCCATCAGAAAACCGTGGTTGAGTTTCAACGGAAACGCCAGGTTCCGTGGCGATTGATGATGATCGAAGCCTCTGCAGGATCCTTGCGCCAACCCTACAAAGTTGCCTCAATTCCCGCCGTCTACCTCGTCAATCGAGAGTGAAAAATAGTCCAATTTGATCTCCGGGGACACGATTTGGCAAAAGCCATTGAGCAATTAATAGAAAGCCCAAATTCACCCTGACACGAACGCCGAAGAATGCGTATAGTAGCAACACGGGCCCGCTGTGTGGCCTGAACTGGACACCTGGAAATCAAATCCATGTCGGGACTTTCGTCAACAAGGCGACGTTTTTTGCAGAGCAGCGCTGCTGCCCTGGGAGTCTCGTTACCCCAGTTTCTTAAACTGCGCCAACAAGCCGTGGCGGCAGACGCGACCACCAGCCCCGTTGGCAAAGCAAAAACCTGTATTGTTCTCTACTGCTGGGGTGGCATGAGCCATCACGAAACCTGGGATCCAAAACCACTGGCCTCCAGTGAAGTACGGGGCGAATTCCAACCGATCTCTACGGCCACGCCGGGAATCATGGTCTCCGAACATATCCCCTATCTCGCTAAGCAAACTGAGCACCTGGCCATCGTGCGGTCCATCCATCACAACAGCTCAGCACACGGTAAAGGGATGTACTGGAATATGACCGGCCACGCGCCTCCCCAGGCCACGACGGCAGTTAACCTGCCACCCTCACAGGAAGACTGGCCGTCACTGGGAGCCATGGTCTCCAAGTTTCGAAGTGCACCACGCGGCATGCCACGATC
>CAZXJC010000106.1:0-3610 GCA_964640885.1 uncultured Pirellulaceae bacterium
TGTACATACACTTAATTTAAATTGTGGAGTAAAGGTTATACTATCTTTAAATAATAGGCGTCCTGTAATAGGATCGCCGCCTGTAATTTCTTTCATAATACCTTCATTAATCTTATCTCCTTTTGTTGGTTCTTGCATCACGGCATACCTTTTTCCCATCAATTGTGCAATTTCTGGAGAAACTCCACCGATGCTTCCTCTTTTTTGTGTTATAAGAGATATTGGAACTGTTCCCTTATAATCTCCCAAAACAAGTGCCATTAATTCAACTAATTTAGATTTACCATTTCTTCCCTCTCCAGTATAAATATTAAAAGTTTGATTTTGATTTGTTCCGAGTAATGTAGAAGCCAAATGATCCCACATATAATGATATAATTCTTTTTTTGGAAATAATTGGTGCATAAATTCTTCAATTTCTTTTTGAATTTTTGGATCACATTTATTTAATGATTTATAATTAACTTTTGTATTGAGCGAAAGATAATCTTCCGGTCTTCCTTTTCTAAAAATAGTTCCCTCTTCATCTTTAGGTTTAAAATCAACAACTCCATTTTCACACGAAAGAAGAAATGGGTTTTGATCCAACTTATCAAAGAATTCGTTGTCATAAAATATTTCACAACATTCTCTCATAATATTATTTTTATGTGCAGTTTTTTTAAGAATTAAACAAATATTTGAACATTTCTTAACTTTGCTGGATAAAATTGTTACCATTTCTTCTTTATCTGCTTCGTGTTGCATTTTTTCCATCGCTGCGAGGCTCGCGGCCGCCTGTTGTTTAAATTTTGGTGCCAAAACACCCGAAATATTACGTCTTAATGAATTTCCGGAATCTTCTCTTTGCCATCTATTTTGTATAAATTGATACCAACATCGTTTTTCTACTGAAACACATACATATCTATCACGATACATTTGATATAAAGTTTCAGCAATGTCAAATTCAGTAGGCGATTCTAATACCTTTTCCATATGATAATAAATTGTCGTCTCGTGAATTTTGCTATATTCAGCGGGATTTGATTCTCTCAACCAATACATAAGGGAAGCTGATGTTAATCCATCGGTCTTTTTTTTTTTCATTTTTTTCCAATCTTCATAATACCCTGAAATATCATCAAAACTAAATTTATCTGATTGTGCACTGAATAACATCCATGTATTAAATAGTTTTTTGCTCGTGTTGTGCAATGCCCAACCAACCTTGATCCATTTGTCATATTGATTATAATATTCTTTTGGCAAAGCCATTGCAAATTCGTGTGCTTCTTTAACATGATATTTATCATTTTGAACTAGAATATCTAATACTTCATCACAAGCTTTTTGCAAAACATTTAAATCATTAATATCTTCCTTTTTGATTTTTTGGGACTTTGAAGTTTTTTTTTTACTAGTTCCCTTTTTCAATTTATCATATTCATTCTTATATTTATCTTGTATTGGAAATTTTGAATGTTTTTTGTTTTGTGCACTTATTAATTTTAAAATGTCCAATGAATCTATATCATTAATATTTTGTTCTGTCCAATCCCAAACATTTTCATCATCATCCCATTCACACACTATGTATCTTGTTAATTTATACTTTTCATATCCCGGTTTTTGAGAACCATATAATTGCCAATTTGTATGTCCCTTTGTAATTCCACAATCTAAAACTTCTTCACAACTATTGGTTAATGGTAAATCATCCAAAATAAAATCAATCTTATTATCTGTTCCCTCAGTATCTGTCATTATATGTTTTCTTAACATCTGTTGATAAGTATGATCCATAGAGATTCCGATAATAATATGAATTCCATCTTTTACAATATCAAAATTTTCAGGATTGATATTTATTTCATCCTTTTCAAGAATGAAAATAGGAAGTTTTGTTTTATTAGTTATTTGAACAAGTTCATAAATTTCATTTAAATATAAATCTATTAAATCTGTAATATGATCATCATCATGTTGACGTGTGTCTATATGCGTTCCATATCTAAAATCTAAATCAATTAAAACAGGTCCACCACTTTGATTTTGTCGTTCAGTTAAATATTCTTTCTTGCCATCGATAAAAACTTTTTTATGATAAAGTTCATAAAATTCATTCATTTTATCTTTTGGAATAGAATAACTGCCCGGATATATTGGAGGAACATCTGCACCCTTTTTACTACCTATTCTGGTATGGGTGAATCTTTTTCCATCACCCTTTTGTGTTTTATATTGATATAAGAATTTCTCTAAAGGATCCATTCTAAATAATATATATTGTTTGGATTACTTTTATTTCAATTTTCTTAATAAAGCCTTTTTATATAAACTAAAAGGTATTACTAAAATGGTTTAAAAACACCTATTTGTTATTCAATAAATGAATAAAAAAGTCACATCAGTGACAGATGGATCTTGTGCTATTATGCCACCAATTCTTGATCCAATATTTTCTATAAAAACATTTTCAGGTCCGATATCACCATTGTCAAAACTTCTTGGATTTCCTCCGAAAAAAGAAATAAAAAAACCACCACGCACCCCGCCGCCGCCAGCACCAAAAATTACAATTTCTAGAGAAACAAAACACAGATTAATAAATGATATTAAAGATCTTATTAAAAATCCATTAACTAGTCACGGAATATATTATATTCATGATGAAGAGAATATGTTGCGAGGATCAGCTTTAATTATTGGTCCTAGCGATACAATATATGCGGACGGATTCTTTCTTTTTAAATTTAAAATACCTCCAAATTATCCATATTCTCCACCTATTGTAACCTTCCATACACAAGGCGATAATATTAGATTTAATCCAAATCTATATAGAAATGGAAAAGTATGTCTTTCAATTTTAAATACTTGGAAAGGGTAACATTGGACCTCTTGCCAAACTTTACGAAGTGTCTTATTAACTCTTGTTACGTTATTTCATAATAAACCATTATTAAATGAACCGGGATTAACTGAAACTTATCGCGATTACAAAGCTTATAATAAAATTATTGAATTTTATAATTATAAAACTGCTATTTTAGACATAGCTTCGCAAGTTAATTTACCCGCACAATTCTTTTCATTCTATTCAATTATTAAAAAACATTTCGTAAATCAGTATGATGAAATTAATAAAAGACTTGAAAAACATACTGAAACAGAAATTGAAAAGTTAAATGTTCCACTCTATAATATGTCGGATATTCTAATTGATTATAAAAAAATAAAGGAACAACTATATATATTATTTTTGAATTTTGGACCCTGAAAAATACTTGGTAAATGCTCGTACTCTTCTTGAAATTGCTCGTGGTGGTGACCACCCTGAGTAGGGCGTAAACGCGCGCGGACGAACCTTTCTTGTTGTAAAATGTGATTTGCGCTTGGATCTTCTCCGACGTCCCCTTTTTTTTCTCCGCGATTTTCTTCTTTTTTTTCGTCTGCCTCCACCGCTCATATATATATGGGATATAAAATTGAATTAAATATATTAATATTTTAATATATAAAATGCATTTCTGTTCTGAATGTGGAAATATGTTATATATTAAAGTATCTACAACGGAAGAAAAAAATTTAATATATTATTGTAGAAAATGTGGAAACCAAAAAGTAA
>CAZXJC010000107.1:0-6549 GCA_964640885.1 uncultured Pirellulaceae bacterium
GGACGCTTTTCAATAAGCAGCAGAGGGCCCTGCAATTGAACGCCCTGCTCCGCTGACGAAGTAGTCGTTTGGCTGACTCTTAAAATAGGTGATGTGTTGGCGGGGTTAGAACCCGGCTGGTCCCGTTGCGGGAACCGGGAAGAACTGATAATCGGTGTGGCAATACGTAGGTCATCGGTCCATATTTTCGTTGCACCCGGACCGGCATACGTGTTCAAGATAATCATGTCAATGAATGCTTGTTTTGGATTCACACTGGAGCCAAACTGGGACCGTAAACTGGGAATCTGTTGCATCATCGCGTCTCGACACCGCTCGATGGACAAGCGTTGCCATTGTCCAACCAGTTGATACTGAGAACCGCGGATTAGGAACTTCAAGGGCTTTCCCGACTGTGGATCAACCGTCCGGGGTAATACGACGCGAGCCAGCAATTGCAAATGCCTGCCATTCGATTTGATCCATAAACTAGGTTTGAGTTCATCGATCACTCGCACCGGCGGGATCTCGTAGGAGAGATGGGCGTAAGTTCCACGGCCCATGCGAATCTCAAGATGCTCGCAACCGGCTCCAGAATGAGCATTTTGAAATTGACGTTCATGAACCAGGATCCGAGCCTGACAGTCGGAATGACGCAGTTGCCAGGCGGTTTTACTTGATTCAAACCCGTCTTGAAATTCACCATGAACGAGGCTGGCTGTATTCCACAAAAAACATGCGATCAGTCCGCCAGCAATACGTAATCGTGCTGAGGAAGCCATCGATTCTGATGCCTTTGAGTGAAAACGAAAACAGAGTTTGGAGAACTCTATGAACCGCATGAAACTGGTTTCACCCCGTAAGGATGTCCTGCCGAGTCTTAACGTGCCAGAGTGAGAATGGAACCAACGTGGTCAAAAAACAACGAGGTCTGTTGTTTGGCAATGGGACGTAAGAGGGGCTTGTATCAGGGTTTGTGTATTTTTGCCAGATCAAGTGGGGTTTTTTAGCAACACAGAGTCGTTGCTGGCCAGATCTCTTAACGAGGTGTAAGTGCAATCAGAGTAAGGAGTTATTTGGAACAACTGAGGTTTTGGACGTTTCGGCACGAGAGCTGCATCTATGGGGTTAAGTTCATTGATGTTCCCTGTCTGAAAAAGAAAGATCTGAAATGTGTTCCGAGCCACGATTTTGCTCCTCTTCAACCGATGATTTGCCGGCAGATGTGGTGGAATTAGCCTGGGCTATCGGGCAACTGCCACATGCTGCGCAGGACTATCTGCACCCCTTCCTGCAGCAAGTGCTGGATTCCAGCCAGCGGCGTCGACGGATTTTACACTTGATTCAAGAGTCGTTAGATCAACTAAGACTGGAAATGAAATACCTTGTCTTTGACTTGGAAGCAACACGTCGAGAACGGGATGAGATTGGTTTTTTAGGGGATGACAAGTCCGATAGTGCAAACCAATAGAGGTACTGTCCTCTCTTAAGATGATCTCAGAGACGTTTTCTTGGGCTAAATTCGCTCGGACACAAGCCGTTTATACGCCAGATGTTGTCGCATTCAGCGAAACTTAATTGCTGAATCGCCGATAATATGAAGGGGAAGTTCGACATTGCGATGTGGAACGATCTGACGTACTATAGAAGAAGTGCATTTCTGGTTCGAACTCTATACCAGTAAATGCTTTAGGATAGGTGAACGAGAGGCATTTCTCACCATGGCGACTATGTCAGCCGAACGAATCGCACAACTCAGTTTCGACTGTGGCCTGCTTGATGCGCCGCAGTTGGAGGCGGTTTGGGGCGAGCTAGGAAGCCGAGACGTATCAGCAGAGGAAATGGTAAGTCTGTTGCTCCGCCGGGAATTGCTGACCAATTGGCAATTAGAGCGTATTACCACTGGTAAACGAGATGGCTATTTTTATGGTAACTATAAAGTGTTGTACCTGGTAGGCACCGGGACATTCGCTCGCGTTTACCGGGCCGTCAATACAAACAATAAACAGGTAGTGGCGATCAAGGTGCTGCGGATGCGATACAGTGGCGATCTGCGTGTCACAGAGCAATTTTTGCGGGAAGCAAGGTTGCAGATGCCGCTGTTACATCCAAATATTGTGCCAATTTACGAGGTTTCCACTGACCGAGGGCGCCCCTTTATGGCCATGGAGTTTGTCGAAGGCCGTAACCTTCGAGACTTCTTGAAGATTCGTGAAAAGATGGGACTCAAGGAAAGTTTGTCGCTGGCGATGGATGTGACTAATGGTCTGGTTTATGCCTTCGAGCAGGGACTAACCCATCGCGATGTTAAGTTGTCGAATGTTCTCGTTACAGGGACGGGTCGAGCTAAGCTCGTTGATTTTGGCTTGGCAACGATGATTGGGGAGGTCGATGATGAGTTTGAAGGTACTCCGAATCCCCGCAGTGTCGATTATGCTGGCCTTGAACGGTCCACCCGTGTTGACCGAAATGATGTGCGTAGCGACATCTATTTTACCGGTTGCATGTTGTATGCCATGCTGAGCGGTCGGGCCCCTTTGTCGGACACGCGTGATCGTATTCAACGGATGAGCTTGGAACGCTTTCGTGCCGTTTCTCCGATCAGTAAGTGGATTCCGGATTTACCAAGCCCGGTTGTTGGTGTAGTGCATAAGTCGATGGAATTGAATCCAGATCGTCGTCATCAGAATCCGATGGAATTACTACAAGACCTCAAGAAGGCCAGTAAACGAATTGAGGATGGCGAACTACGACCAGTTCGTCACCCAGAACGGGAATTCACCCGGGAAATTACCGACGAGGGAAATTCGCGAAGGGTGATGGTCATCGAGTCACGTGTCCCGATGCAAGACTTGTTCCGAAAAAAGCTTAAGGAGCGAGGATATCGTGTGCTTGTCTTTGGCCATCCGGAACGGGCCGTTCAACGATTTGAAGATGATCAGGATGTTGCTGATTGTGTAATGTTTTGTGCCAGCGATCTAGGGGTTCAAGCACTGGAAGCATTTAACCAGTTTGGCGCAAACGAGCGGACTCGCGATATTCCGGCTATTTTGTTCGTCGATCAGAATCAACAGTCTTTGGTTGAGCGGGCGGAAGTCGCCCGGCATCGCGTGATCCTATCAATGCCGATTCGCTTGCGGCAACTGCGTTCTATGTTGCTAAAGCTTTTCAAGGCGAAGGAAAAGTCGGAGTCGGGAGTGGAAGCGTAATACGGCGGTTAGATGTACAGCTAGACTTTGATGTGCTGCCAACCGCCTTGCCAGAATCTTCCTGCGATCATCAAGCTTCGCACGACGACGTCGACAAGCATTGCGTACCAGGCGCCGATGATTCCCATGCCCCAGCCATCGATTACCAGGTCGAAGATAGGCAAATGGATTTGATCCTTGGCGAGCCAGTAGGCCAGTGGAATTCGGATACAAATCAACCCGACAAAGGTGAACAGCAGTGGCCAACGCGTATCGCCTGCGCCGCGGAGAGCTCCGTTTAATATGATCATTAGTGCGAGGGAAGGCATTGAAAAAGAGACAAGTTGTAAGAGTTGAACGGTTAGGGTGCCAATTTGCTGTTGGCCGTCAACGATAAAAATTTGGGTTAACCATTCCGCGCCAAAGAAGAACAGGAAGCCGGTACCAATCATGAGACTGCCCCCAACTGCCGTAGCAGTTAAGGCACTGCGAGTTGCTCGTTGTGAATCCCCTGCTCCCAGAAATTGTCCTGTCATCGTGGCTGCCGCCACATGAAATGCTGACCCGGGTAGATAAGCCAGTGACTCAATGCGAATCCCCAAGCTGTGAGCTGCCAGTGATAGCGTTCCTAAACTGGTAATGACCGACAGGAACCAGACGTGGCAGGCCACCAGGAAGAGCTGATCTGCTCCACCGGGGATACCAATGCGTAAAATGCGGCGGCTGAGTGCCAGGTCAAACTTCAGGAGATTGCGTTCCAGTCGCATTCCTGCCCGGCCGCGTACTAGCAGTATGATGACGATAATCCCACCGGTTATGTAACCGCTGACGGTTCCGATCGCCAGCCCATCCCAGCCAAGTTCTGGAAAAGGTCCGTAGCCGGTTACAAGGCTAATGCCAACGATGACATTTACCGTGTTGACAATAGCCATGGTAATGAAGCCACTCATCGTGTCCCCAGCCCCGCGTAAGCAGGCAATTCCCACTTGTTGGATCATCATGGCGGGTATAACAGGGATCACATACCGCAGATAACGTCGAGCCGGTTCTGCGGCATCAGCTGGCATCCCCAATAGTTGCAAGAAGCTATCGCCGAGGTAGAACGTTAGGACCGTGACGAACAGAGCCAGAAAAGACCCCAGGATAAGAGACTGATTGGTTGTTCGGACCGCTGGCCGGTAGTCACCTGAACCAACAAATCGTGCGATGAGGGCGGTCGATCCAATGGCGACAATTCCAAACGTGCATGGAATCATCCAGAGGATGTAGGCCATGACACCAATCGCCGCGATATAACTGTTGTCTCCCAGGTACCGTGCCGCCAGAAAGGTGTCAATTAAGCCGACCAGCATGACGAGCGATTGCTCAATCAACACTGGGATCGCCAGCTTGAACATGGGACGTAAAGTCCCTTCGGAGGACGCCAGGTTAAATGAAGACGCCAAGGCTGGCTCGTTAATCGAATGGCCGCGTAGTACGCGGTACTACAATAGAAAGTCTGGAAACCACGGAAGGTCCCAGTATCATTGCAGGATCGGTAGGCGTCAATGCCCAACCTGAATAGCTGCGGATACTTTACCCATTGCCTCCGATGTTTTCAGACACAGGGCTGACCTGGGTTGTAGCTAATGGTCGAGAATGAACTCGTTGCTGTTCAGCAAAGCCCACCAGATGTCCTGAAGCATCTGTTGAGGCGTTGTCTTGTTCAACATTTGTTGAACAAGCTTCAATTCGCGTTTGGTTGGCTTTCGAGCAACCGAAGCTAAGAACAGATGCTCCACTTTTTGCAGCGTTTCCATTTTGCTTTCCATCACCTTAGCCAGCACACTCCGGGCCCCTGCACTAGTCGCCTGCCTCATAAGCGGGCCGTTCATCATGACTAAAGATTGATGAATGTTTCCAGAAAAGAGGTTGCTTTCATCTCCTTCGTCCGTTTCCATTTTTCGAGCAAATTGACCGAGCCAGTCTCGACGGGCCTGTTCAATTTCCAGTGGCGATCCGGCCGGTTGATTGCGACCCGCAACGACAAGCAGAGACTGGTAGACTTCCTCAGGCTGCATGGGACGCATGTAATAACGACTGAAATACGGGATCTCACCCAGTTCCGGGGTATCCAGGCCGTTAGTTGATGACAAACGGCTTGAAAGGGCGAAAGCATCGCTCAGGGCAATCCAACGAAACAGATCCTTCATGTCATAATCGTGGGCTGAGAATTGCTGCGCCAAGTGTTCCAGCAACTCAGGATGGCTGGCAGGATTGTGATGCCCCATGTCATCGATTGGTCGAGTAAAACCATATCCCAGGAAATGGGACCAGATGCGATTGACCAGCGCGCGGCTTAAGTCATCCGATTGACGCACCAGTTTTGCCAGTTCTGTGCGACGATCGAACTGGTCAACTTGCCCGTTGTGTTCAAGAGGCTGGCCATCTAAAAAGCGAGGATAAGCAACGCTCATCGAACCATCGGGCTGTCCGTAGTAAATCTCTGCGTCATTCGGATCGCCTTGCTTCCCCACGAAGTCCTGATTTACCAAGCGATTCACGTTCGACTGTTTGTTCTTGACCACCTGCAGTTGTCGGAAAAAGGCATTCATCTCCCAGAAGTTTTGTTGTGCCCAGTTATTAGTTGGGTGCTTGTGGCATTGAACACATTGCAGTTGTTTACCTAAGAAAATACGGGACGTCCTTGCCGTAGCTAGGGTCGCCTGATCGTTCATACTGGCCAGCATGAAGTTGACTGCCCCGTTGTAGCCCTCTGTTCCTGGTGTATTGGAGCCAGTTGCAGAAATCAATTCGTAAGCCATCTGGTCGTAGGGTTTGTTTTGCTGGAAACCGTCTTGTAAGTACTGCTGTAAACCTTCCCGGTTGGCCAAGTCGCCTTTCCCGATACCTCCTCGCCGTCCAATCAACAGATTTGTCCAGATGGTTGTCCAGTGGCGGGCGTATTCTTCTGCGTATTGCTCATCATGGAGTAATCTTTCCACCAACTCTGTTCGTTTGTCTGCCGACGGTTTTGAGTCGACGAAAGTATCCAATTCCTGCTTTGTCGGAATCCGGCCCAACAATCGGAGATAGGCTCGGCGACACCATTCTGCGTCGGTCGCAGTCGGAGAAGGTGACAGACTGGCTGCCTGCCATGAAGTCGACAACTCGTGGTTGACAAACTTAATGATTGCTTTGTCCTCGAACGGTTCGATTCGCGTAGCACTTGAATTGTTGCCACTAGAAACAACTTTTGCCGGTTGAACTGGACCTGTCTCGTTGCCAAATGGATTCGAGGGGTCGTTCTTTTTCGGTTTCGATGGAGTTTGTGCTGTTCCACCTGCAATCGTTTCCGGCTTCGGAGCCAGCTTGTTGTTCTTGGTGTCAGTAGTTTTTTTCG
>CAZXJC010000108.1:0-3590 GCA_964640885.1 uncultured Pirellulaceae bacterium
TTCGTGCTGAAAACCCTTGATATTGGTGTGGTTGTCGGTCTTGCGTGCATCATCCGGCCCCACCATCGGGGTTGGCGAGATGAGCAGTTTAAAGGTTGCGTCACTGGCGAGTAATGTTCGTTTCAACCAGGCAATCTGTTCGGCGCCCCAAAGAACCTTGTCGGGGCCATCCTTCATCTTATTTGGACTCCGATAATCCCGCCCCTCTACCAACCAGATCTGCAAGTGCCGATTGACGCGGTAGGTACGATAAGTCTTTGCGTCGGGATCAGCTGGATTGACTACCGGAACCTGTTCCCTGAAGGTAGCAATTCCCAGGTCACTGGTAGGAGGCCGCTTCCCTTCCCGGTCGCAATCGTCAAAACGATGATCGTGGTCATCCTTTTCCCAGTAAGTCGGGACGTTTCGAAAAAGCTCAATA
Organism: uncultured Pirellulaceae bacterium; assembly: GCA_964640885.1. GTDB lineage: Bacteria > Planctomycetota > Planctomycetia > Pirellulales > Pirellulaceae > JAZADA01. The sequence continues at coordinate 422 of CAZXJC010000108.1, forward strand.
AAACGCGGTTGCCGAAACTGCTGGTGCCATTTCTTCCGCATCTGCGGAAGCGTGGTCGCTTCGCGGTCATCGTGACTGTCGTAGTAAATGTTATCTCCGGTGCCAACAAAAAACGTGGGCTTTAGTTTACGAATCGTTTCCAAGGCAGGAAATCCTTGCGCCTTATCGTCACCCTGATAGGAGGTGGTGATATTTCGAGCACGTTTCTTCGTCTTCGGATCTGTTTTGCCGAGTTTTCCATGATAGAAGGAAACATAGTTCATCCCGGTAACCACAACAAAACTAACCTCATCTACCCCTGTCGCCTTTTGCAACGTCGAAAATGACCCTGTCGGCCCAGCTTCTACATCCGTTTTGTCGGCCCCATACACGACTCGGTAATAGTAGTACGTTCCGGGCTTGAGGCCGGAGACCTTTTGTTTCACGAGAAAATCGCCCGCTGCCTCGGCCTTCATCCACGGGGTCTGCTGAGCCTGTTTGAAATCCTTGCTGGAGCTCACTTCAAACCGTGCCACTCCCGCTGCACCCGGCACATCCTCCTCCACGAGTTTACTGGTAGCAGTCAGTCGCGACTGCAAAATCGCGCTGGTTTGATCGACCTCTCCCACCATGCTGCCCTGGCCAAGGTAGATCTGTGCCTCCCCCGTAGCTGCTGCAAACAGCACGACCGAAACACCTACCAGCAGCGGAGTCCACTTTTTCATAGCACCCTTCTTTCGCAGTTAATTATTTAGGCTTAATCGACTTGATGAAGCTGAGCACATCGGCCAAGTCCTGTTTCGACAATTCCTTCTCCAAACCCTCAGGCATCAGGGAGACACCGGTCGACACCAATTCGTCAATATTGGTTCGCAGGATAACGTCTTGCTTAGCTTCAGCACGACGCAAGGTCAGGCTGCTGGCCGTTTCAGTCGCAATGATTCCATTGTGGACCCGGCCTTGCAGTGTAATCACCGTGTAAACGTTATAATTCGGCTGTGCTTCTCGATTCGGATCTAAGACCGCCACCAGCAAATCGGCTACGGACTTATTTTGAACGGAAGCCAGGTTCGGCGCCACCTGGTGGCCAACTTCACCAACGCGATGACAGACCGAGCACTTCTTCTTGAAAACCGCCAGGCCTCGATTGGTGTCACCAGTCTATTTGAGGACATCCTGATAATCCGCCACAACCTTAGCGCGAATCGTAGTGACGTCACCACCGAGCACTTCGATGGCTTTTTTCCGAATGCTGGCCGTTGGATGTTTCAACAAAAGCTGCTTCGCCGCCCTATCGATATCGCCACGTTTTACCGTCCCTGCTTCCACAGCCGCCAACAGGACCTTGATACGGGCCGGCTTACTCGCCAGACCGTCCACCACGTCCCGCCGCACCTGCGGGCTATAAGTTCGCCAACTCGCTAGCAAGGTTTCGGCCACCTGATCGGAATCCTGACCGGCGAGTGCTGAGACGGCAGCCCGTTGAAGTGGCTGGGCAACCTGGGGTGTGAGAAAGCCGGGTAGCTCTTCCGTCGCAATCTTCAAATTAGCGAAGGCCAGCAGCCGAATCGCTGCGCCACGCTGCGTCAGTGACGCTTGCTGGTCATGGGCAATCTCCAATGCATTCGCAAACAACTCTGAGATTTGCACTCGCACAGTAGCTAACGTCGTCTTGTCTGCCAGTAATTTCTGGAGCGACGCTCCGCGACGCCGCAAACCCTCTCCCAAGCCTGCCAGCACAACCTGCTGAATACCCAGCGGTACCTTCTTTTCGGTAAGAGTAGCAAGGACGTTCAGCGACGCTCCTGGTTTCGGATTGGCCCCGACAATAAGCATTACCTGGGTCAACATCGCCGACGCGTGTTTCTTCGCCAGGAACGTCTTATCAGCCAGCAATAAGGTTGCCAGGCGATCAGCTGATCCGCCGATCGAAGAAAGCAACGCGGTCTGTACTTCGGCTCCGTTCTGCCCATTCCGTGCCAACCTTGCTAAGCCCTCGATAGCACGTGGATCATCGGTTTCTCCGAGGGTAAAGGCCAATTGAAAACGGACATGCGGACTTGCATCCTCAGCCAGTGGCAAGAGTGCCTCTAACAGCTTGCCGCCCTCCTTGCCTTCAAGAAAACGCTCTGTTAGTCCGACCGCATGGGCACGGACCCGAGGATGCTTGTCATTACGCAAAACCGATTGGAGATGGGCCGGTTTCAAGGCATCGAGGCCAGCTAGCGCGTAAAGAGCGTGTAACCGTGCCTGTGGCACCACGTGGGTTAGTGTCTTGACTAATGCCGGCACGGCACGCTTATCTTGTCGCTCCCAGAGCAACCGTTGCGCCGTTTCCCGATTCCAACCGTTGAGTGACCCAAGATGGGCCACCAGTTCCACCGAGCTTAAATCTCCTAATCGGGGTACCGTTCGACGCTTCATCCCTGGGCTTACCAGTCGATAGATCCGGCCACGGTCACTGCCGCTAGTAAGGTAAAGAAACTTCTTGATTTCCTCGGGAATCGAATAGGGGTGTTCGACCGTTTCCCGATACATGTCGAGCACATAAAGTGCTCCGTCCGGCGCGTTGACAAAATTCACGGGGCGAAACCAGTTGTCTCGAGACCTAAAGAATTCCGTTCCCTTGTCTGCTCTCGTGGCTCGGTAGACCACTTGGGAATCATCGATCGTCTTTCGATGGACCAGGTTTCCACCACAATCTCCCACAAAAGCGTTACCGCGGAATTCCGCTGGGTAGGCATCTCCACGGTAGATAGTAATGCCGGTGGCTGAGGTAAAGAAACCGATCGGATACTCGGTTGGGACCACGCCTTTCTTCTTAGACGGATCCAGCGGCAAGAATTCCCAGGCGCCATCATCATTGATAACCAGCTTGTATCCCTTGGCTGCCGCCCGCCATTTCTGGCGAATGATCCGCCACGGTTCGGGAAGGCTAATGCGGAAGACGGGAGCACTTGATCCGTCCGTGGCAATACTGCGAATCAGGCTCGGCGATGCGAAGAAGGGGTTACGACCCAGGTAACGCTGGGGATAAATGACCTGTTGAATGTGATTACTGTTACTACAAACAAACCGCGTTCCCCAATCGTCACTGGTATGTCCGTACTGCAGCCCACCGGTCGCCAGTTCGAACTGCTCGGTCTTTGGGTTAAATCGCAAGTCGGCATTATTGACGGCAAACAGAGGC
>CAZXJC010000109.1:0-8040 GCA_964640885.1 uncultured Pirellulaceae bacterium
GACAGTGATCGTGCAAGCCCCGGCTACGATGGCCATCAGGATGGAAACGAACATACCACCAAGTACAACGCGGCGCGTTCCTATCCGGTCGGCAGTAATGCCCCAAATGAATTGACCGATAGCGTAGGCGACCAGGTAAGCCAGGTCGATGTTGCCCATCGTTGTCTTAGTGATTCCCCAGACTTCTTCCTTCTGCAGTTCAATCTTGGCAACTGCAAAAGCCTTACGGGTCAGGTAAAATCCGACATAAGCCAGCCAGGTGATAAAGAATATCTGGGCGCGGCACGACTTGTAGTCTGAGGGGTTGACCCTGGGAATGATGGGACGAGCCATGCGTACGATGTCCGACTAGGTAGCTGGTTGCTTGAGGTCTTCTACCGGTTTAGGAACCATCAAGACCGCTATGATACCTGCCAGGTACATGAATCCACAGATTTGTCCAACTTGGTCATAGCTGCCTTTGAAATATGCCTTCAAGGCAAGCGAAGTGAAGATTAATAGCAGGGCAACGATGATCCGCCCGAAGTTGAAACTCACACCACTTCCGGTGGAACGTATTCGCGTGGGGAACATTTCCGGAAGGCAAAGTGGTAACCAACCGAAAAAGAAGCCACTGAAGAACCCAAGTCCACGAATCCAAAACATGAAGCTCTCATCCGACGGATCGGGGAGTGCGTAGAGAAACTGGGTACAGCCAAATGCGAGGACGCACAGTAAGGCATAACTGAAGCGTCGACCCAGCAGGAAGGCCAGGGCGCCACCCAACAGGCTGCTGATCGAGCCAGGCCAGGCCCGGTTGAATGACGTTTCAGCTTTCAGATTTGATTTTGTTTTGTTTGTTTTTACCGCAGAATCGGCTTTGACGTTGACCGTGGGATTATCCTTGATAAGTGCTTTTTGTTCGTCCGTCCGTTTGCCAGCTGGCGTTTTATGAGCCTCGGCGACTTGTTCGTCATATTCGGCTGCCCAATAGTTTGCCCAGTTGCTAACGCCCCAACCACCAAACAACGGTACGAAAGCTAACACGATACCAATCAGTGTTAATTTCAAGTGAGGTGGCGAAAATACCTCGCCCAAGCCCACTTGGTTCAGACTATCGGCCTGGCTGGTTTGCTGTTCGGCTAGCCACTTAGGTGACTCAGGTACCAGGAACCAACAGACCAGGGCCAGTAGAATTGGTGTGGCACCGATCAGCAGTGTCCACCGCCAGGCATTGGGATTTACATCAATATTTATGCAGAGGAGAGCGAAAAGCATGATGCCGACGTTAGCTGATGTACCGAGGATGCCAGCCAGGATGGGTTTGGCCGTATTGGGCCAGGCTTCCTGGATTAAGGCCATGCCATTGGGCCACATGCCGCCAATTCCCATGCAGGTAATGAAACGGAAGATCCAGAAGACCTCGATCGATTGTGAAAACGTGGAGATATAGGAGAAAACGCTGTAACAAGCGATGCTGATCGCCATCGCCTTCGCACGCCCAAAACGGTCTCCCACCCAGCCAAAGGTATATCCGCCGGCAGCGGCACCGAGTAAGAAAGCACAGACAAGCCAGCCGGCCCACTTACCAATCTCTGCTCGTATTTCGGCTGCTGCTTCTTCGGCTGCTGCTGCATTTAAGGGCGGTGCTTCTTCGGCTGCTGCTTCTTCGGCTGCTATGGTCACGAAGTGACTGGCAGCTGGATGGTGTGCAATGGAATTAATTCCCATCTGTACACCGGCAAACATCCAACCCAAAAATGCCACCACCAGGATCAGGATGCAGTGCCCACGACTCAGCGTCGTGGTGGCCGGTAATTCAGTGGTGGCTGGCGTATCGTTCATCAAGTTATTGACCTGTTTAAGAGAAGCGGTATGGAACTGGCCTCAATGTATCACAAGCGGAGAGGCGGTGCAGGAAGTGAAAAGCCCTTTTCTTCATCTTACTGCTTGGGTAATCGCTGAGCATTGGCGTATTGGGCACACTTTGATGCGAAGGCCGTCGCATCTTCGGGCGTTTTAATTCCCTGGGCCTGGTGAATCGTGAAATAACCGCTGTAATTGATCCCATGCAGTCCGGCGAAAACCTGGTCAAAGTCGACGCCTCCTGTTTCCCAGGGGTCGAGGTGATGAAAGTGGCGTTCTCCCAGGCAAAATGTTGGCAGGGCTTCTGGGCCGTCTGGATCGAGCCGATGATTCTGGACATAGACGTTCATCAGGTATGGCTGCAGTTTCTGTAACGTCACCAGGTCGTAAGCTTGCCCGCACAACAGCAGGTTGGCCGGTTCGTAGATGATACCGAAGTTAGTCCGATCCAACTGTTGAAGCAGTTCCAGCAACGGTTCGATCTCTTCGAACAGGCTACTGGTATGACACTGATGAGCCAGGCGGATGTTTCGCTCTGCCGCCTGGTCAGCGGCGGCTTGGGCAAAAGGAATGTCGTCCGGCTTCTTCATACAGATTCGAATCAGGTTGCAGCCCAGGGCTTCGGCCACATCCAGGCTGGGACCAATATCGCGGAGACTGTTAGGGCCCTCATCGTTATTGAGAGGGACATCGGAATCAGCTGTTACCATCGAGACCTTGAGATGGGCGGCTTCGACGATAGTTCGCATTTGTTGCAGTTGGTCGAGCGGTGTCTGGACGCCACCCGCACTGGCTCGCATGCAAATGGCATCGTAACCAGTGTTGGCTGCAATTTCGACAATCGTTTCGAAGGGAAGGTTCAACCTGGTTTTACAGGCTGCTTCAACGATTCGGACCGACAAGGATAATTTCATGAGCTGAGCTATTTAGCCGGAGGATTTTTTTGCTGCTTCCGCTTGCTTGCGGGCTGCTTCTTGTTCAGCCCGTTTTTTTACCTCGTCCGCACGTTTTTTTGCTTCATCTTCTCTTCGCTTAGCATCGGCCTTGCGGCGGGCAGTTTCCTGTTCAGCACGTTTTTTTGCGTCCTCGGCCCGTGTCTTGGCATCTTCTTCTCGTTTCTTGGCGTCAGCCTTGCGACGGGCAGCCAATTGTTCGGCTCTTTTCCTGGCGTCGGCTTCGCGTTTCTCGCGAGCTTTCCTGAGAGCGTCCTGTCTTTTTTGCTGGCCCTTCTTGAGGGCGTCTAGCCTTTTTTGCTGTGCGATGCGGCGGGCCTCGGCCGCTCTTTGTTGCGCTAAGCGACGAGCTTGATCTGCTTTTTCCCGTGCCAACCGTTCGGTCTCGGCTGCTACCTTCTCAGCCGCTACCTTGTCCGCTGCTGCCTTCTCAGCCGCCACCTTTTCAGCGGCGGCCTTGATCTTGGCAGTCTTGTCGGCTGCCGCCTTTTGAGCAGCGTCCTGAACTGCTTCCAAGCGCGCCGGGGGGGCAACCGGTGACTGACCCGAGATTTTAGCAGCTTGGGCCACGACAGTTGTTGGAGGTTCCTGGTCGTGTGACCAGACGATTGTGCCGGCCGGGGCAAATTGGAAAGGTGGCTGAGCATTAGTCACCGAGAGGCGAAATTTTCCCAGGGTCGGTGCCCGCGAATGCATGTGATGTCCCAAGTGAACCACGAAACCAGCCGGACTGGTGACCGCTGCTTCTTGCAGAGTAAAAACGGCTTGTTGAGTTTTTTGGAAATATTCTGGCAGATTCCATCCGGCTGGAGTGGAGAGAAGCGAGTCTTGTACCATGTCTTCGTGGTCGAGTATGTCGGTGGTAGCTGTCTTGATGATGAGCGATTTGCTGTCTGAATCAGTCAGTTCCAGCGAAGGAGAAGGTGGCTGCTGGATCAATGCGGATTCCCAAACCAGATCGTTTGCCGGATCTTCGGACTCGTTGAGAACCATCACGTAGAAGGGATTCATCCGTTGGCTATAGGTCGTCGGGCTGTGAACCACGATCCGGTCAATGTCACAGGTTTTTCCCAGGTCCACTTGCCACCAGGCTGGCCCCTTCTTGCCCCGTGTTCTGACCATCGAGCGGGCATATTTGCCATCCTCGGTGCGATAGCCCTCGGCAGTCAGCCGATTATCAATCGCCATGGCAGCTCCCATCTTCTTGTCAGGGATGCTTTGGGTAGCTTTTCCCTGAAGGGCCACATTCTTACCGCCACTGAAAACCTGGACCTCGGCCAGGGACAGGTAAGTTCGGTCTTCGTTCGTCATAAGTTTTACATAACGGCCGGATATTGTTTTTTGCTGGCTGGCCGCCGTCATTACCCGGAAGTTAGACAGTACAAAGCTGGTGTCCAGGTAATTCCATTTTCTGTTTCGGGGCCGCCTGGTTTGTGTCACACCCGGTTCGGGAAATGCTTCCAGTCGAAACGCGGTAACGTCGGGCAGTGCGGTGGTAACCTGGGCCACGTAAGTTTCGATACCTGGGCCGCCTCGCTGGGCCGTGATAATTTTGTTGTCTCCGATCACCAGTTCAGTCCCGGCCTGGGAGCGGATATTGGCCACTTCCAGCGGATACCATTTCGTACTCCTGGGATGCTGAAAGAACTGCAGGTTGTTCCATTGCAACTGGTCCTGGTCATTGCCAGGCTGGAAGGTGAGTTGGAGATCGAGTTGCTGATCCTGGTAATCGTGCAGCGGAATCAAGTAGGGATCTTTCTTGACCGTGGCAGGAACTGGAATGCGATTGTAGAGTTCACCATTAATACTGATCTCGATCGATCCGGGTTTAGTATTCGTCTCGACACCTTCAAGGTGGAGTGCTAACCAGTCGTCTTTTTCCACTTGCCGCTGGATCGAAAACGTTGTCAGTTGCCCCTTGGTGCGAGGGACCAGGCGTGAAGTTGGCTTGCCGTCCTCGGAAAAGATCCAATTAGGCTGAAGGAGTACGGGCGAACCGTCTGCCGTTTCAATCTTCCAGCCGTGCCACAGATCATCGTCGCTTGTGGCATCTTCTTGTTCCAGGGTTTTGGAGGTGGAAGATGTTGCTGCGGAAGAAGCGTCGGCTTGGGCAGCATTCTCTGGGCTGTCAGGCACATTGATGCCCATTTGCTGGAGTCCGAACCAGGCAACCGAGCAAACCAGTAGCAATACCAGCAGGGCCGTGATCCGAAAGATCCATGGCCTGTCCGGTGCTTTGTAAAGTGACTCGGTGGTTTCGGGAGATTCGGCTTCTGGTGGGGCCTCTGTTTCGCTGGCAGCCCGCAGGAAGTTGTCGACCACGGTTTCTCCACCGAGCATGTCGAGCAATTCAGGATGTTCTTCAAGAAACTCACAGACGAAATCGATTTCTTCAGCAGTCACTTCTGCTGGAGATTTGGTGTTGAAAAGCGAAATAATCTGCAAGTGTGACATGGGCCGGGCAGTGCTTGTTTCGGAAAGGAAATCAGCAGCGAAGTCTTTATTTTAAATGGCGATTGCATTTGGGTCGACACCCATTGTCGTCAGAGAAGACCGAGAAAGCTACAATAGGTGCAGTTAGATTGCTTCCCAGGTAGACAGGTATCAGCATTTTTTGGAGGGATTGGCGGATGTTCGTGCGCGGCAGATGTTGTTGTTGTTTACTGTTCATGGCCTGGTGCCTGGGGAATATGGAATTCCTGGTGGCAGCGGAGCGGCCTAACATTATCTTCGTTTTTACGGATGACCAGGCATCCTGGGCCTTGGGAGCGTCGGGAAATCCGCTGGCCAAGACACCGCATATGGATCGGCTGGCCAAGGAGGGAGTCTATCTTCCCAATTCCTTTACGACCACGCCGGTCTGCAGCCCGTCACGAGCGAGCTTGATGACCAGTCGCTACGGGAGCGAGTTGGGTATCACGGACTGGATTCATCCGAGGAATGAACCAAAACTGGGCCTTGATCCGGCGCTGCCAGTTTGGCCTCGTTTACTGGCCGAGGCTGGTTATCAAACCGGGCTGGTCGGCAAGTGGCACCTGGGACTGCTCGATAGCCAGCATCCGACCCGATTTGGTTTCCAGGTTTTCATGGGCCATCGAGCTGGTGGCTGGCCGACGGTTAATCCGACGCTCGAAAAGGATGGTAAGCAGCAGAAGTTCCAGGGACTGACGGCCGATATCCTCGCCGACCATGCGCTCGAATATGTCAAGGAGCATCACCAGAAACCCTTCCTGCTCTGTTGGCACACGCGAGCTCCACATACGCGTTGGCTTCCGGTTGCCGAAGAAGATATGGCGCCGTACAAGAACCTGGATCCGCCGATTCCTAATCCCGATTATCCCCAACTGGATGTTGCCCGTGTTAAACGGATGACGCGTGAATACCTGGCCAGTGTCCGCAGCGTGGATCGCAACCTGGGACGCCTGTTGAAATTGTTGGACGACTTGCAGTTAACTGAAAAGACGATTGTCATTTTTAGTTCGGATCACGGTTACAGCATGGGCCACAATGGGATCTGGCATAAAGGTAATGGACACTGGGTTCTCAAGATGCCTCCACCGGCGACCAAGAACATTCCGCGGGGTCAGCGTCCCAACATGTATGACAATTCCGTCAAGGTGCCGACGATGATTCGCTGGCCAGGCAAGATTAAGCCGGGTACCACGGTGACAGAGACGGTCACGAACCTGGACTGGTTTCCCAGCATCCTGGCGATGGCTGGTGTTTCGCTTCCTCGGGCTACACAAATCCGCGGTCGCAACATGGTCCCCTTACTGCAGGGGGAGAAAATATCCAGCTGGGACAACGATTTTTACGCAGAGTATTCCACGCACCATCAGTCACGTACTCACATGCGGATGTACAGAACGGCGAAGTGGAAGCTGATTCGTGACTTTCTCAATCCAGAGCGTGATGAGCTTTACGACCTGGTTGCGGATCCAGCAGAGACGAAGAACCTGATTACTTCGAAGGATCCTCAAGTGAAACAGGCCCGGGAGCACTTGCACACCAAGATCCTGGCGAAAATGAAAGCGAACCAGGACAAGGTGGCAGCCGGTAATTGAAGTGTGCCGCCAGTCACGACTGTTTTGAGAGCAGTAATTAAGGGGCCGGTTTTAGCCAGCGTGCGTCTCCGGGTTCGAACTTAGCTGGCTGGGGAGATTTGAGTGTAATCAGTTTCCAGCTCTCACCATTTTCTCGCAGATCGGCAAACGGAATTGGCTGGTAGGGGATGTTGAGCAGCGGTGTCGAGACACGATTGCCACCGTGTTCATGTGAGATCATGGCTGCATCCAGCACATTACTCACCAGGAGGGTTCGTTGTACCGGGTAAGGTTCCTTGCGGTGAATGAACAGGTACTGAATGGCATGGGAAAGGGCTTTGAACAGGCAGCGATTGCCCCAGGGACCGTTGTAGAAGGAAGTTGCCAGTGGTTTGTTGTTGCCGCGCAGTCGACAGGCAAAATTCCAGCGATTGGAATTTGAGCCAACGGTGAGCGCGGTAGCCCGCAGGCCATCGCGATAGGTTACACAGAGGGCATGACCAATTCGGTAAGGCTTGGGAGGCGTCGGGTACTGGTGAATCGGCGGGCCACTACTCTGGGGACGTGCCTGGCGCGAGAGACCAGCATGCTGCTCTGCAGCCATGGCAGCATTGACCAGGTCGGTCGACCAGCGTTTGTTCTTGATAGCCTCTTGCAGTGCCTCACCGGTGAGCAGTTCCACGTGGCGGACACCACTCTCTCCTCCGCGACGAGATTCGATCATCGACTGGAGGACTTCCAGGGCATGAAAGTCGTAAGTTTCAATTCCTCCACCGTGAATGGAAACGGCTTCTTCGAACTCGGCGCCGGCCGGCAGTTCCAGGTCTGGACGTCGGTCAGCCAGCGGAACAGAGCTGCCGGCCATCAGGGGTATCTTGTACTGGCGGGCCGTTTCAAACATTTCTTGTGACCAGTCAGCGCGATAAGAAAGATGCTTGTCATTGAAGAAGGGAACAAACCGTCCGGAGCGTTTCATGACGGCGACCGACTGGTCGAAGAATTCCTTGCGAGGATACATTCGTTGTCCTCGTTTATTGACCGGGTAGTTGCCATGCTCACCGATCGACAAGACGGCATCGACGGCCAATTTCTTGCCACCCAGGCAGAGCGCCTCGTCAATTGATTTGAACAAGGGGATCTTGAAACGCTGGGAGACTTCACGTGCCATGTCGTTGTCAGGAAACTGGTCAGCATAAAAA
>CAZXJC010000110.1:0-3687 GCA_964640885.1 uncultured Pirellulaceae bacterium
ATTGGGTGCGATATGATGTGGATCGCTTCTTCTTGGCACCACTAGAAGCAAAAGGGGTTGTTCCGAATGATGAAGCCAGTCGTGCGACGCTGATCCGTCGACTCTATTTTGGGCGCTGGGGGCTTCCTCCCGCACCTGCAGAGGTAGCAGCGTTTGTTGCCGACGATTCCCCTAACGCCTATGAGAACCTGGTCGACCGGTTGGTGGCCGGTTCGCACTATGGCGAACGCTGGGCCCGTCACTGGTTGGACCTGGCCCGTTTTGCCGAGAGCAACGGCTACGCATTTGACAAGGATCGAGCCGGGGCCTTTCACTATCGCGACTTCGTCATTAAGGCGCTTAACGAAGACATGCCTTACGACCGCTTCCTGCAGTTGCAGATTGCCGGCGATCAGATCGCGCCAGCGGATTACATGGCGCAGGCAGCGACCGGTTTCCTGGCAGCTGGTCCCTTCACGTCGCAGCAGACGCAGAAGGAGCGCGAACGCAGGCGTTATGAACAACTAGATGATGTGGTTGGTACGATTGGGACTGCCATGCTCGGCCTGACCATTGGCTGTGCCCGCTGTCATGATCACAAGTTTGATCCCTTGCCGACGCGAGATTATTACCGCTTCACCGCCTGTTTTGCCGAGACTGGTTTTCAGGACTATGACCATGACCCTGACCCTGCGGCGACCAAGGCCGCCAAGGAAAAATTTGATAGTGCTCACAAACCGCTGGTGGCAGCTCGCCAGAAGTTTGAGAAGGAAGAATTGCCTGGACGCCTGGCGAAATGGCTCGAGAGCAACCGGACAGTGCCCCAGGCGGAGAAGCTTGGTGTTTGGCAGAGCATTGGTCCCTTTGCTGCTGCTGATTTCAAGAAAGCTTACAACGAGGCCTTTGCACCGGAAAAAGAAATTGACTTGGCCAAAACCTATGGCGAGTTGAAATGGATCGCGCAGCCTACCTGGACCGACGGAAAGATTCACAACACGCTTACCGGGACCAACAGCGCTAATTACCTCTATCGCACCATCGAAGTTGGCCAAGCGGGGCCATTGGCTATTTCGCTCGGTCGGGACGATGCCATCAAGGTGTGGCTTAATGGGAAATCGGTACTGGCCAAGGAAGTGACGGGGGGTGTGGTGGCGGATCAGGATAAGGTGACGCTGCAATTGAAGGCTGGCAGCAATGACCTGCTGGTAAAGATTGTTAATGCAAGTGGACCGTCTGGTTTCTATTTTAGTACCAAGCAGGCGATTCCGAAGAATATCCAGGACATTATCGATTTGGCGGCTGACAAGAGAAACGATAAACAGCGGCAGGCATTGATTAAATGGTTTTCACCAAGAGATCCAGGCTGGGCCAAGTTGAACCAGGCAGAGCAGGAGCATTTAAAACAGCAGCCGAAACCAAATATTTTGAAGGTCTTTGCCGCCCGTAAGAATGGTGCCACTTACAATTTCGGTGCCGATACCCGTAAGGTCTACTTCCTGGCTCGGGGGAATTCTAATACCAACCAGGGCCTGGCGCCTCCAGGTGTACTGCGAGTGCTGGCCGCCAGCGGTGCCTCACCGGAGCAGTGGTTCAAGGAGAATGCGACGAAGGAAAAACCGACTGTCCAGCCGCCGCGAGTGGCGTTGGCGGATTGGCTGACTGATGAGGAGCAGGGGGCCGGACAGCTTGCGGCCCGAGTGATCGTGAACCGACTCTGGCAACACCATATGGGCCGTGGGATTGTTGCTACGCCGAGTGATTTTGGCAGCCAGGGAGCTGAGCCGACCCATCCCGAACTGCTTGATTTTCTGGCTAGCGAATTGATCCGAGGTGGCTGGAAGCTTAAGCCAATTCATAAACTGATTATGATGAGTGCCGTTTATCGGCAGTCAGGTGCGGATAACGCGGTCGCGTCCAAGAAGGACCCGGACAATCTTCTCTGGTGGCGCCGCGGGGCCCTCAGGCTGGAAGCGGAAATTATCCGAGACACGCTCCTGGCAGTTAGCGGTACGCTCGACAAGAAGATGTTTGGCAAGGGGTCGTTGGACCAGGCCAGTACGCGACGGAGCGTTTACCTGACGGTCAAGCGAAGTAATCTGATCCCCATGCTGCAACTGTTTGATGCTCCGGACTCGATCCAAGGGATTGGTAACCGCGATGTGACAACAGTACCGCCGCAAGCACTGGCGATGATGAATTCGCCCGTCGTGCGACAACTGGCTGAAAAATTTGCCAAGCGTTTGCCGGCGACAGCGGATGCTTCGGTTGCGGAACGTATTGAGCAAGCGTATCAATTGGCGCTCTCTCGGAAACCAAGTCAAACGGAAGTTGAACATATGTCGGCCTTCATTAGTAACCAGGCGGACTCTTATGGTGGAACGGACCAAGCGCAACAGCGGGCCTTGGCCGATTTTTGCCAGTTAGTACTTTGTCTTAACGAATTCATGTTTATTGATTAGTGGTTTTTCAGGATTTGAAACGATGGCAAAACCAATTGCACGAGCTCCTTTCGAATTTCATTCGCGGCGTGATTTTCTCAAGCAGTCGGGATTGGGCTGTGGAGCACTGGCTCTGACGAGCTTGTTGAAAGAAGAAGGCCTCTTGTCTCAATCGGAGGCGGCCGGTCCGCCGCGGCTGATGGAGCCGCGACCATCACATTATGCACCTCGGGCCAAGGCAGTGATCTGGTTGTTCATGCCAGGGAGCCCATCCCAGGTGGATACGTTTGATTACAAGCCGCAGTTAGAGAAACGTAACGGGATGAAGTTAGAAGGGGCGGATCCGAAAACAGGTTTCTTTACGACCAGCGGGAAAGTACTCAAATCTCCCTTCAAGTTCCAACAGCATGGTCAGTCGGGCGCCTGGGTGTCGGAGATTTTTCCCCACATGGCTCGTCACGTAGACGAGATGGCATTCATCTATTCATGCTTCTCGCTGTCAAACAATCACACGCCGGCGATGCTAGAGATGAATTCGGGAATGTTTTTGCAGGGGCGCCCCTGTGTCGGTTCCTGGCTTACCTACGGGCTTGGAAGTCACAATCAGAACTTACCCGGCTTCGTGGTTTTGCATGGAGCCATGCCCCGTGGAGGTAAGCCGATCTGGTCACCTGGATTTTTGCCGAAGGTGTTTCAGCCGACTTCGATTGATGGGCGCAACAACACGCCGATTTCGAACCTGGTACGAGCCAAACAGATGACGCCGCAACAGCAGCGGGCGCAACTGGATGTGCTGAAAACATTAAATGCGAAGCACCAGGAATTGCGACCGCATGAAGCAGACCTGGCCGCCCGCTTGGAATCATTTGAGTTGGCTTACCGGATGCAGACGGCGGCGCCGGAAGCGATGGATGTGAGCCAGGAATCAGCGGCTACCCAGAAAGCCTACGGGGTCGATCAGAAGGAGACCTCATTGGTGGCCAAGCAGTGCATCACGGCCCGTCGCCTGGTGGAACGGGGCGTTCGCTTCGTGCAACTTTATGCTGGCACCAACGGTGGAGGAGGTGGCGTGGCCGATGTTCCCTGGGACGGACATAGTGACATTGGGGTCAACCATCGAATCGCTGCCAAAAGCGTTGATCAGCCTATCGGGGCACTGCTGGCGGATCTAAAAGCCCGTGGATTGTTGGACGATACGCTGGTGGTCTGGGGTGGTGAGTTTGGACGGACATCCGATTCGCAAGGATCCCTGGGGCGTGATCATAATCCG
>CAZXJC010000111.1:0-2641 GCA_964640885.1 uncultured Pirellulaceae bacterium
ACCTTATTTCTTAAAAAGAACAAATCAGGTCCAGAAACGCAAGTTATTCCATGGCGAATCGAGCCAAGCAGGTGATACAAACTGGCAGTCGACCGACAAAATGCACCGTTGAGTAAAACTAGGCAACTAGTTTTACCGTAACAGAGGCAAGTTAGCTGCTGTTTTCGCTCACCGACAATCTTGCTATTCTCCACGCGTTATGACCAAACAAGACTCAGCAGGGCCTGCCGCAGGTCAACTCGAGCCACCCCTCAACTCTTACCGGCCGCCCTATTTCACGGCCCTGGCGTTAGCCCTCCTGGCGCTGCCAGCGTTCGCCATCGACATCTCGCTGGCCCGTTACGTGGCGGAGGTTAAGTTGCCGGGAGATATCCGTGATTTGGTACGTATTTCGGAAGTCTTTGCCCACGGCATGGGGCTCCTCCTGATTCTGCTCACGATCATCGTGCTGGTCCCAGAGCGTCGACGACAGACGCTGCGTCTGTTCGCCTGTGCTGCCGGTTCCGGGCTGCTGGCGTTGCTGATCAAGAACACGGTCGCGCGCCGCCGACCGCAGAGTTTGGACCTGCAAGAGTGGCAGGGATCGGTCTGGTCCACGTTCGAGGGCTGGGCGCCCTGGATTTCCGGGGAGGGGGTTGGGGGCAATCCGATAGAATCCTTTCCGTCCGGCCACACGGCCACGGCGGTCGGTTTGGCCGTTGGCCTCTCGTTCCTGTGGCCCCGAGGACGCTGGTTATTTGCCAGCTTTGCAGCCCTTGCTGCCCTGCAACGGATCGACTGCGGCGCTCATTTCTTAAGTGATACCCTTGTGGCCTCAGCCCTGGCTTGCCTGGTGGCTGGCCTCTGTATTGATCGCCGCGTTGTCGGCAAGCACTTTGATCGCTGGGAAGTCAAGGCGACCGGAAATGATTAATTGTCATTGCAAGGTTGAGGCGGTATATTCGGGATCAGGAGAGAAGAGAAGTTAAATGACCGTGCACAACCATTGAAGCAACAAGCAACTTGCATGTTGAGTTCGTTGGAACTGCTAGGAGGCAAATCATGACAACTTGGGTTCTTACCGCTAGTTTACTGCTGGCCTGTGGCCTGCAGGATGGCACCAATGCGGCTGATCAGAGCGAGCCAGAGACCTCCAGCAAGCAAGCCACTGGTCGTCGTTACCACGAAATCAATCGTGACCTGCGAGCCCTGTTGCGTGAACAAGCGAGCGCCAAAACGCCGTCACAGCAGACAATCGTGATCCGAAAACTAGTTGCGTTATATGGTGAGATTTCTCAGCACCCCGGCCTGGCAACCAGTGACACCTTAAAATCTTATCGCATCAAGTTGCGTGGTCGTTTGCTTCGCATCCAGCACGAATTGGAACGGGATATTGCCCGACAAGAGAAGCAAGCGAGCCAAACTGCCGCAGGCGGGATTTCTAGTGCCCGTCTGGCAGATGCAGCCACCAAGGCATTAGCGGACCAGTTGTCACTGATCGGCTATTCCCTCGGTGGTCCTGGCAAGGTCTTCTCCCAGGGTGGTGCCATGGGCCCACCCGATTACGGTCCGGCCCTCGTGGAACTGATCCAGCGGACGATCGCACCCGGTTTCTGGGATGTAAATGGTGGTCCCGGAACCATTGTCTACTATGCTCCGCTACGGGCCCTGGTGGTGCGAGCTACGGGTGAAATTCACGGCAACGTCCGCGGAGCCTTAGGTGGCCTTCGACGGGCCGGTAACTAGCCCCCACCCAGCAACAAACACGCCATAGGCCAGCGAAGAATTACCATGGATTTCGCCGACAAATTCGACCAGGCCTTGAGCTACCGTGACTTCCTGGATCGTCATGCGTCGTCCGATCAACAACAACAGTGGGACGACTTTCATCAGTCGATTCAGCTAACGACGGACCAACAGGAATTATTGGCCAGTTTTACCCGCCACCAGCGGGTCCTATGTCTGGCCGGGACCTGGTGTGGTGATTGCGTCCGCCAATGTCCAATTTTCGACCATTTCCAACAGGCCAACCCTCTCCTGGAAGTTCGCTACCAGGATCGTGACAGTGATCTTGAATTGCAAGAATCGCTACGAATTTGCGGCGGAGCCCGCGTTCCGGTGGTCATTTTTCTTAGTGAAGACAATTTGCTAGTAGGACACTACGGAGACCGAACGCTTGCGAAGTACCGGCAAATGGCAGCTCAATTAGATGGCAAACAGATCCCCCAGGGGGTACGGGAGCTAACCGATACGGTTGTGCAAGAATGGCTGAACGAGTTCGAGAGAACCCAGTTATTGCTAAGGACCTCGCCTCGACTACGAGAAAAACACGGGGATTAGCTTCGTGACCTTCCCAAAAACCCCTTCTCTAGCGACAATAGAGACTAATCGTTGTTGGTCGGTGCGCGGAATCCATCGCCCCGACAGTTCCAAAAAGGCTTACCATTCGTGTCTCCCACGCAGCAAGAAATTGCCCAAGAGCTGGTCGACGACTTCTCGTTCTTTGACGACTGGAAAGAACGGTACATGTACATCATTGAGTTGGGCAGCGGATTGCCCGGACTCGACGCCACTGACAAGACGGAGGCAAATCGCGTTCAGGGCTGCACCAGCAATGCCTGGCTTGTCGCCGACGTCGATACAGACACATCTTTAATCAGCT
>CAZXJC010000112.1:0-4107 GCA_964640885.1 uncultured Pirellulaceae bacterium
CGGCTGGAAGTCCCAGCTGCCACGGTGGGACTCAAACCGGGTGCCAAGGTCAATGGCTGGGCGTTCACGCAGTTCAATGGAACCGTTCACTGGGACAAGGCGGGTGTGGTAACGATTGGTGCACTGTCGCCGGAGCAACAGGCCTCGCTTGCGCAATGGGAACACTTCCGAGCTAAGATCAAGCAGCCCGCATTGCCGGGAGATGTACAAAAGATACTGACTGTTGCCCGTGATAAACGATCGAAGGAACAGGCTGAAAAATTGCTTCGTTATTACCTTCAGCATGTGAATCCCGAGTCCCGAAAGCGATTCGCCGAGCCGCTCAAGAACCAGCAAGCCTGGAACAAGGAGTTGGCTGATATTGCCAAGGCGATCCCTTCGACACTGATCATGCAAGAACGCAAGCAACCGCGGCAGGCTCATATCCTGGAGCGAGGTCAGTACACCGAGAAGCGTGAAAAAGTTTCGTCAGTTGTGCCGTCCTGGCTTGGTTCCCTGCCACCGAAGGCACCGGCAAATCGTCTCGGTTTGGCTCAGTGGCTAGTTAGCCCGACCCATCCGTTGACGGCACGCGTTACGGTGAATCGGTTTTGGCAGCACTATTTTGGTACTGGGCTGGTCAAAACGACCGAGGACTTTGGAATCCAGGGCGAACAACCATCGCATCCGGAACTGCTTGACTGGCTGGCTGTCAACTTTATTGAATCGGACTGGGATATTAAGCGTTTTCAGAAAATGCTCGTCATGTCGGCCACCTATCGACAGTCTTCGGCTGTGCCTGCCGACAAGCTGGCGGCGGATCCGGAGAACCGGTTGTTGGCACGTGGTCCTCGCTTCCGCCTGGATGCTGAGGTGATTCGTGACCAGGCGCTGGCTATCAGTGGATTACTGGTCGAAGAAATAGGTGGTAAAAGTGTTCGCCCTTATCAGCCGGCCGGGCTTTGGAAACCGGTTGGTTTTGGTGGCAGTAATACGTCTGTGTTTAAGCAGGACAAGGGTGCCAAGCTTTATCGCCGTAGCATGTACACGTTCTGGAAGCGAACTTCACCGCCTCCGACGATGACTATTTTTGATGCTCCGGATCGGGAAACCTGCCAGGTTCGGCGGGCCCGTACCAATACGCCCTTGCAGGCGCTGGTGCTAATGAACGATGTGCAATTCGTAGAGGCGGCTCGAAAGTTTGCTGAACAGGTCATGACCGATGGTGGGTCTGATGTACAGCAGCGGGTGAAGTTTTCTTTTCGATCCGTGCTGGCCAGGCAACCAACGGCCAGTGAGTTGGCAGTGCTCACAAAGCTTTATAACGATTACTATCTTGAATTTAAGAACGATCCGGAGGCTGCCAAGAAGCTACTGGCTGCCGGCGAATCGTCGCGTAATGAATCACTTGATGCTAATGAGTTGGGGGCCTGGACGATGGTTGTCCACCTGATCCTCAATCTTAGTGAAACGGTTACTAAAGGTTAGGACGAATAGAACTATGAATCCACTTCGTGAATCTGCACTGATTGAGACGCGTCGCCATTTCTTTGGGCGAGCGGCAGCGGGGATTGGTACCGCAGCGCTCGGTTCGTTGTTGAACCCGGATCTCTTTGGAGCCACGTCAGATAACGAGACCAGGTTTGGCGGGATGCCGGGGCTGCCCCATTTTGCTCCCAAGGCCAAACGGGTGATTTACCTGTTTATGTCTGGTGCCCCTTCGCAACTGGATATGTGGGACTACAAGCCGAAGATGCAGGACTGGTATGACAAGGACCTGCCGGACTCGGTTCGTAATGGTCAGCGTATTACCACGATGACATCGGGACAAAAACGATTCCCGATTGCACCCTCGACATTTAAGTTCCAGCGTCATGGCCGGCATGGTGCCTGGGTGAGCGAAGCCCTACCGCACACGGCCAAGATCGTCGACGACTTGGCTGTAATCAAGACTATCAATACCGAGGCCATTAACCACGATCCGGCGATTACCTATATCCAAACAGGTAGCCAACTGCCAGGACGACCGAGTGGAGGTGCCTGGTTGTCGTATGGCCTGGGCAGCATGAACCAGAACCTGCCAGCTTTCGTGGTTCTACATTCCACGGTCAATGGAGGATTCGGCGGACAGGCACTCTACGCGCGGCTCTGGGGATCTGGTTTTCTTTCCACCAGTCACCAGGGTGTCAGCCTGCGATCCAGTGGCGATCCGGTACTGTACCTTTCGAATCCGGACGGTATGAGCGGAAAAATGCGTCGCCGGATGCTAGATGAATTGGCCAAGCTCAATCGCGAGCGATACCAGGAAGTTGGCGATCCGGAAATTCAGTCGCGCATTTCCCAGTACGAGATGGCTTACCGAATGCAAACTTCGGTTCCAGAACTGACCGACATTTCTAACGAATCAAAGCACACCCTGGACATGTACGGTCCAGAAGTGAAGAAACCGGGAACCTTTGCGGCCAATTGCCTGCTGGCTCGTCGCTTGGCTGAACGGGGAGTCCGTTTTACGCAGGTCTTTATCCGCCAGTGGGACCAACATGGGAACCTGCCGCGGGATATCCGCCGTCAGTGTGGCATCGTCGACCAGCCGTGCGCGGCCTTGATAAACGATCTGAAACAACGGGGTATGCTCGATGATACGCTGGTGATTTGGGGTGGTGAATTCGGGCGAACGATTTATTGCCAGGGTGGTTTAACCAAGACGAACTATGGACGCGACCATCATCCTCGTTGTTACACCAAGTGGATGGCAGGTGGCGGTATTAAGCCGGGCGTTGTTTACGGCGAGACCGATGATTTTAGCTATAACGTGACCGAGAACCCGGTTCATATTCATGATCTCAACGCGACCATCTTGCATTGCCTGGGAATTAATCATGAGCAATTGACGTTCCGTCACCAGGGACGTGATTTCCGGCTTACTGATGTGCATGGCAAGGTAGTCAAGGATATCCTGGCCTAGGCGGGTCTGACAGCTTTCCCAGGGAATTGTTTCCCAGCCACACCGTTGTTCTGTCGCTGGCTGCTCCCTTATAATGGGGTCTTACTGGTTGTGGACGTTTCCGCAGCCCACAAGAGATTGGTAAGCCCCTCTATCGCGAATTGGAGTTGAGTCGAAATGATCACCGTTGGCATGAACTATCACGTACTGGAAGGTAAACAACAGGATTTTGAAGACAAGTTCGCAGCCGTCATCGACGCGCTCAATGCTGCCGAGGGACATACCAGTTCGACCCTCTGGAAAGATGTCAGCGATGGAGCTTCTTACCTGATTACCAGCGAATGGTCCGAAGAACAGGCCTTCACGGACTTTATTCAGAGTGATGCGTTTCGTGCCGTCACCAACTGGGGCAAGGAACAGATTCTCTCCGATCGCCCGCGACACAAGGTCTACAAGAATTAAGAATTGCTGATTGGGGAGCCGTTGGTGCGAGGAGTTTTCTCGGTCCAGCGGTGAGAGCTTGATCTGACGCCGAATTGTGGTTGCTAGACGATGTTCGAGGAGAATTACAGTCGAAGATGCTGCCTGCACCGCAATACGACGCTCAGTTAAAATCGGCAGTCGAGTACCTTCATAGTTTGATCATTGACGACCAGTGGGATGGTGAGTATCAGTCGCTGTTGGAAGTTTTCTCTGAAGACGATCGTGAACGTGCCAGGCAGGCTTTAGAGCGGGCCCATGATCGCATCAAGCGGCAGCCGCCACCAAGAGCCTCTGCGCTGCCGAAGTGGCGCGAAGGCCGCTTTACCCTGGTTAACCGAATTGGTCATGGTGGCATGGCAGATGTCTTTCTTGTCAGCGATAACGATTCCGGGAACAATGTTGCGCTGAAAGTAATCCATGACGGGCAGCATCTTGGCAGGTTTCGCCAGGAAGCATCGCTGCTGCAGGAAATTAACTCCTCGCATATCGTCAAGGTTCACGAGTTGATCGAATCTTAAAATGGCGATTTCCAGAGAGCGGCAATCGTGATGGATTATGTCCAGGGGAAGGACCTGGGAAAGATGATCCGCCGACGTGAGCAACCAGCGGAGTTTGCTGAGGTGCTAACATGGATGACTGGAATTGCCCAGGCGATGATCGATGCCAACGGTAAAGGTGTCACGCACCGTGATCTCAAACCC
>CAZXJC010000113.1:0-4684 GCA_964640885.1 uncultured Pirellulaceae bacterium
ATTCAGGCTCCCTGAAGTAACACGATGTTATTCTTAGACCGCACTATGATGAGTCCCTTCGGTACTGTCAAGTATTGGAGATCTTCGAGCTGAAGAGATGGTTTTCCTGACAGCCAGGCCTGTAGAGTCTGTTTTTAGTTCCGCGTAAACTAGATCCATGGTGGCGTCTGTCTTTTTGGTACCGGACACGGCTATTTTCTCGAAAGCATCCTGACCAGACTCTCCCAGAAAATGTAGGAAACTTAGATAATGAAGTTGTTCATCATTCGACACGCACAATCACAAAACAATGCTTTACCTACCGCCCAGCGAGTCCCGGATGCGCCCCTGACCGAACTGGGACTTTCCCAGGCTCGACACCTGGTGCAATGGGCCCAGCAGACCCAATTTCACGAGTTGTTGACGAGTCCTTTTCGACGAACTCTACAAACAAGCCAGGTGATCTACGCTGCCAGTGATGCCAACTGGTCAACCTGGACTCAATTGCATGAACAGGGTGGTTGCGTCAGTGGTATCGACGAGGCCTCCTTCGAGGGCGAACCAGGAATGACCGGGGAGGCGATTCAACAAGAGTTTCCAGGCTGCCTGGTTAGTGCTGATATCGATGACCAGGGATGGTGGAAAAGCAAGCCACGAGAAACGGAACAGCAGCTAGAGGAACGGGTGATCGCAGTGAAGGAACGAATCGTGACGGAATTTGGAGCAGGGGAGCGAAATATTGCCTGTGTCACCCATGCGGACTTTTCCCAGAAATTGATTTTGGCGCTGCTGGGAGATGCTGCTGATAACCCGCCTGCGGATCGTACTCTACTGAATGCCAGCGTGACGACCTTTACGATTGAAGCAAACCAGGTGCAGATGAATGGTTACAGCAACGTTGATCATTTGCCGCCGGAATTGGTGAGTTGAGCGTGGTGTGATCCGCATCAGGAACCGTTATCCGGGCTTGGTTCCGTTTGCTGATAGAGCTTGGCCAGTTCCAGGCAAATAGCTTCCAGGGACTGGTAATACTCTTGTTCAGGTAACTCGTTCTTGTCTTCGCGTAGCTCCGTCAGTTGCTGTTCCAGTTCGTTACGTCGCTGACGCATGGCAGGTGTCAGCCGTTTTTCTTCAGCGCTGACGATGATGTGGAATTGATTGGCCCGCAGCCCATCCAGTTGCTTGGCACCGCGAGCCTTTTTCTGACCAATCACTCCTCGAAACCAGTCGGCGGGTGTTCCCAGGGAATCCCCGTTGTCATCTAACAGGGCGTGTTCGGTTGCCAGTCGACCGTTCTGGCGATAGAACTCCTCGACACGTGCCGATGCCAGAATGAAGGCTTCTAATAATGACACTTGCCCATCTTTGTCCAGGTCAGCGGACGGGTCGGAAATTGTTTCCGATAGGTACTGTCCCAGCCTGGCGTAGTTGCTTTCAAAGCCACTCTTGGTAGCAGTTACGATGACGCGGTTTTGCTGCGAAAGACCATTAATAAAAGGGCCACTTGATGACGCACAATTGACAATGGCAATCGGTCGCTGTAGCGGTTTTAACCACTGGTTAAGTTCCGTTGCTGTGATATCCGGTCCGTGCAAATTAAACTTGGCCTGCTTCTTTGCATACGTGCCATGTCCGATCAGAACAACCCACAACGGAGCCGTTGTTTTTGCGGAAACCTGTTTCAAGTAAGCCTCTAATTGTTGCCGATCATCGGTTGCCTTTTTACTGGCACCAATTCTCTTAACTTCCAGGCCTGCTTGACCAGCTGCACCTTCCCAGCGGGCAGCCCACTGCGCAAATTGTTCGGAATATTCCTCCGTCCCCGACGCCCCAGTAATCAAGATCAGGCAAGGACGATCAGCTTCGTCCGCGGCAACCATCGCAAAGGTGATCCAAAGAAGTGATGTGATCATTACGGTAATCCTTTCCAGCGGCGCAAACCCCACTCACCACATAAACACGACATGGCAAACAGGAATAACCAGGTGCGGTGCCAGAGCGGATAAACCCAGGCTTCTGTCACAGGTACCTTCCGGTTTGGTAAGCTTTTTACGAAGCCATCCAGCTCATCCGCAGTCAAAACCTCCCCACCACTGCGTTTTGCTAAACCTGCCAAAACCTCTCGATTCGGTTCCAAGTCCCGAAACTCGTCAGCGGCAGGTTCACTAACCCAGCCTGATTCCCGTGCTCCCAGCCGACTGCCATCGGGGGCAGTGACCGTGGCCACGACCCGGTAGGGACCGGATTGACGAGGAACGAACGTTCTTAAGTATTCACCGGCCCGTTGATTACTTGGGTCGGCTGTTAACTTGACTGTTGACTGGTCCGGCTGGGTAATTTTGATCTCTACCCTGGCATTGTCCAACGGGAAAAATTCCTTGTCTTTTACGCGGACCACAATCTCCCGTCCCCAGGTACCGGTATCCTGTGCCGTACGGGTTTCAACTGCAATCCGCTGTGGGACGTCGGCAACAAGCCAGCGTAAAGTCTGTCGCCAGGCCTTGGCCAAATCATCCTCTTCCGGAGCTGCCCGCTGCAGCGACCAGCGCCACAGGTCTCCCACTAGCAAGGCGGCTGATCGACCTTCCCCGTAGGATCGTGCCACTAAAGCCGGGAACTGCTGACCTTGCTGATTGACCGCCTGCATGAGAACCATCGATCCTGGCTTGTGACCTCGGACCGGATTGATCGTCTGGAATGCGGGCATCGTGGAGATCCGTTTTCGTTCCTCGTCTTCCGTTGAGCGGATTCGTACCCACGGCTCCAACCAGCCCTCCCGGGTTAACAGTAACTGGTAGGCTGCCTCTTCCATCGGTGGCGCATTTTGACGCTCCAGGTAAACCGGCATCAGGTCGTTCAGTAGCGTTTTCTGATAGCCACCCTTAATGAAACTTTCCTGGCCACCTAGCATCAAGAAACCACCGCCCCGATGGCGAACGAATTCCAATAGCAAGGACAGCTGGTCCGTATCAAAGAAACCAGCTTCCAAGTCATCAACAATGATCGCGTGGTAATTAAACAACGTATCCGCATCCTTGGGAAAGCCATCCCGCAGTTCCTCGGAATCCGTGGTTCCCATCCGTAATAAAACAGGCTGATCATATTGCTCCGCCGTGTCATCGTCCTCGTTGCCAAATCCCCTAAATAACGGGTTGGTGTTTTCTCCGAAACGACTGCGGAAATCAAACTTGGGCTCGCGACGGGCGATGCGAATTAATCCCATCACTTCAACCTCGGCATCCTCCTGTAAAGCTCGACGCAGGAATTTGAATTCCCAATTGGGTCGACCAGAAACGTAGAGAATTCGGTAGGGGCCACCACCACGATCGACCGCTACGATTCGCTGGTTGTTGGATAACGTTGCTTCCCGCTTCTGCTCCTCGGCCCGCGCTACGTCCTCCTCAGGTACCGCTTGTCGAACCCGAAGACGGTAAAAATCGAGCTTTGCTTCTTGTGGTCGTAATTTGAAACGGACTTCCAGTGGCTGGCCATCTCCTAAAGCTGTCGTCTGTAGTTCTTCCAGAAGCTTGTCTTCTCCATCTAATACCTCGACAATGATCTCTTCGCCTTCCCAACCATATGCTTTCACTTCACCGTGCAGCGTGACGGGAGCATGCTCAAAGTTAGTCTGTCGGACTGACGTAAGCTGGACCCGAAGGTCACGGGCTGGATGATTTGTTCCCAGGACAACCGGGTAAATCGGAACCGGGGGTGTCCAATCCGCCAGTTCAGCAGAAAGGTCTGTTCCATTTCCATCGGTGAAGAGAAGTATCCCGGCCAAGCTCCGTTCCTGGAAACGATCCGTGATCTGTTGCAACGAAGTGATCAACGCTGAACGATTACCCTCAAAGCTGAGGTCCGTGAAGTCACCTGTTGAATCCAACTGGTTACCGAAACTGTAATTGCGGATATCAAAATCCTGTTGCAGTCGCACTTGCCAGGCGTGGTCCTGCTTGAGTAACTCCCTTAATTTGTCTCCTCGAGATCGCTCTTCGTCTGCGTCATGAACCTGCAGGCTCTGACTGTCATCGGCGAGCAGCACAAACAGATTGGCACCAGGTCGTGGGCGAACACCACTGAATAATGGTTCCAATAAACAAAATAAGAGAGCAGCGATCCCCGTAAGTTTTAACAAGCCAGCAAGACAGCGAAATCCAAGCCGACTGGAAGATTGACGGTACGACCAGACGACTACGATGATCGCCGCTGATCCAAGTATTGCGACGACTGGCAGCCAATGCGGCGCTCCCCATACCAGGTTATCCCAATTCATCGCTCGTTCCCCAAACGTTCAAAATAACGCTTTACGCGGTCTTGGAATTTGTTCGGTACCGGATCCCGGTCAATCGGTACCAGCGTCTCCGGTGATTGTCGACGCAAGATCTCTTCGTTCAGCTGCTGCTGTAATTCAGCAAGTGGATTCAGGATCGTATCACGCACTAAGTCCCAATCGGGTTCCTTTGAATGACGCTTGAATTCAGAACGAAAACTTCTTGCTCGATCCCGTATCCTGGACACATCAGCCTGCCATGCCGGATCTTCGAGCATCTCTTCAACGTTCCGCAAACCATCACTCCAGTCCCGGTAGGCTCCTCCAGTAATCGGCCTCGCGTTGCCGCCAGCTTCAGGGCCCCCCAGTAGATTTTCAAGGGCTTCCTGGGCCGAAGGCGTGCGTTGCTGTCCCGGTTGCTGTCCCGGATGATGT
>CAZXJC010000114.1:0-4522 GCA_964640885.1 uncultured Pirellulaceae bacterium
GACCGACGCTCGCATCATTTTTGCCCTCACCACACCGGTCGATGAAGCGCGCCAGGCCACTTCCAATTATGGCCGCGTCGTCCGGCGCAGTTCTGACGTCGTGCAATACAACCAGGCTGCCCGTCGGATTGCCGTGGCCAGCGGTGCCACGGTAAATGATCTGCATGCATCCATCCTGAACGCCGGTAAGGAAGATATCTTGAAAGAAGACGGCATCCACCTTTCCGACAAAGGCTGCAACGTTGTCGGCACAATCGTTGCCAGGTCCATTAAAACACAACTTTCCCCCTCCCAGGATCCTCCGCGAACCAAGGTACTACGACTTGCCAACGTACCGGTCACGGACATCCTCAAACGGCTCGGTGCCAAGATGGAACATGGGACACCGGCTAGCGAACTTAATCATTACAGCTTCCAGTTCCAGATCGACGACCGCAACCGGGACGGCAAGCAGACACGGCAGGAGTACGTCGATCAGGGACGCTATTTGACTGCCCAAGCACGCCATGGCATCTTCCAATCAGCCGACAGCAATGGTGACGGGGTCGTCACGAAGGACGAGTTCATCCTCAATCGCATCATTACCGATGAGGCTAAGCGAATCGTTAACCGCATGGACGACGACGGCGACCGCTACGTGGAAGAACCTGAATTCATTGCGCATGCTACCCGCTTACTCGGGGATGCCAAGCTGGCGGCGCCCTGCTACGCAGCCTTCGATCGCAACCGGGACGGCGAGCTGTTAACGTTTGAATACCTGAGGCTCTGGGGCCAGTGGGCCCGTTCGGGGCAACCATCGGCAAGCAAACGAATCGCCACTCGCCGGGAAGCCCTGGCTAATCCCAAGCCGTCACCCACTGAAAACAAGTAAGCGTTCCTCACCGTTTCACTTGGGGGGCTTATACCCCTTTTCCAGAACTCGTTTCGGCGGTGGCGGTGGAGTTAGGCCGTGGGCTAGCATCACTTTCTTGATCGCGTTGACCGTTTCCAGCGACGGCTTAAAATTCCCACCTCCCCGGTAACCCTGGGCAATCCAAAGAGGCGTTCTGCCATTCTTTGTCGTTTTACTCCAGATATTGATATCCGCACCATGCGAGTTCAGGTAGTTAACTACTGAGGGCATCGTCTTGTAGGCCGCCCCATGCATGGCCGTTTCCCCATTACTGTCGACCGCATTAACATCCGCCCCCAGCTCAATAAGCAGCTTGACTGCCGCCAGACACTCTTCTTCCGTGCCAGCCGAGTCCGCATTGGCACCAGTTCCCATACCAGCAGCAATCATCAGGGGCGTCCATTTCTTGTCATTGGTGATCTTTGGGTCGGCACCCAACTGAAGCAGCAGCCGCATGAAAGCCACATCTCCAGTACCAGCAGCACAGAAAAATGCCGTCGTACCCTTGCGGCCAAACTTTCCACGCCTGCCGTTATTATTCTTCTTGCGAAAGTTGACCTCTGCACCATGCTTAACGAGCACTTGCACGAGTTGCAGACTGGTGAGCTTACCGGATCCGATGGGGGACGGATCACTATTGGCATCGTCTCCGATAGGTGGCTTGCGAACCCAGGAGAGTGTCTGCAGCGGCGTGAAGTTGGTCCTCGCATCGTTGGGATCAGCGCCGGCTACAAGTAGTTCGCGGGCCAGTTCAAAGTGTCCGTTCTCGATCGCCAGGATGAGTGGGCTGGTACCACTAACAACCCCTTTCCCCTTACTTCGTTCCGGTTTCATTGTCGAGTTCACATCGACACCAGCCGCGAGCAATCGTTTGACAACTGCCGCCCGGCCCTCGCGCACCGCGAACATCAGCGGCGTGTACCCCGACTTGAGTGGCGTATTAAAATCGGCACCTGCTTCGAGAAGCAGCCCGACGACTTCCAAGTGCCCCTCAGCGGCGGCCCACATCAGCGCCGTCTGGTCATTTTCTTCCCTGGCATTTACCTTAGCTCCGCTGGCCAGCAGTGCTCGCACTGGTCCCGCACGCCCAGTACGAGATGCTGTCATCAAGACCGTTTCGCCACCTCGTAGCGAGACGTTTGGATTGGCGCCCTTTTCCAGCAACAGCTCCACGACTTCTGCGTTACCGTTGCTACAGGCCAGTGACAAGGGAGTCACACCATAGCGATTTTCACAGGTAACCCTGGCACCAGAGCGCACTAGCGCCTGTGCTGTTTCCAGATCATCGAGGTAAACCGCCCAGTGCAATGCGGTCATACCATCGGCCTGAGCGGCGTTAACATCCGCTTTGTTAGCCAGCAATTGGCGGACCGTAACCTTATCTTGTCTTTCAACCGCATCCGCAACTGTTGGCTCCGCCCCCTCCAGAAGCAAGCTAGAACTGATCAGCACGAAGAGACTGCAATAAGACACAACTCGTCTCATCCACGACTCGGTCTTCTGTAGGTTAGTCGGTTTCATTATCGAATTCACTCAGTTCACAGCGAAAGCGGTTCAAACAGGTTGTCGACCTCGCCCTGGCTATCCGCGAACTTATCGACCTTAACGCCTACCTTATGCAACAGCGTCAGGTGCAGATTGGCCAATGGCGTCGGATTGGGACAGCGAATATGGCGACCACCCTTCATGCCGCCTGCGGCCCCGCCCGCGACCAGGATCGGCAAATTCGAGTGATCATGAACGTTGGGATTCCCCATCCCGCTGCCATACAGTAACAACGAGTGATCCAGAAGTGTGCCGTTCCCGTCTGGCGTTTCGCGAAGCGTTTTGAGAAAGCCTGCAAACAATGAGACATGAAACTGATTAATCTTGGCAATCTTAGCAATCTTGGCTTTGTCGTTACCATGGTGCGACAGCGGGTGATGCGACTCAGGTACACCCAACTCGGGATAACTACGATTGCTTGTTTCACGCGCCAGTTGGAAGGTAATGACCCGTGTAATGTCGCCTTGCAAGGCGAGTGCCTGCAGGTCAAACATCAAGCGTGCGTGATCGGCGTAAGATGCCGGAACCCCCAACGGCCGATCCAGGTCCGGTAGCGGGTTATCCTTAACGTCTGCCTCGGCTTTTTGAATCCGTCGTTCAACCTCGCGGACCGAATCAAGGTATTGATTAATCTTAACCTGGTCACCAATTCCCACTTCCCTCTTTAACCGAGCAATATCTTCGGTGATCCAGTCCAGCAAGCTGGCCTTTTTCTTTAATTCGGCGCTACGATCCGCTGCACTCCCCCCCTCGCCAAACATACTTTCAAAAACGATTCGCGGATGTGCCTCCGACGGCAGCGGCGTGGTCGGCGACGACCAGGAAAGGTTGTTATGGTAAACACAGGCATAGCCGTTGTCGCACTGCCCCACCGTCTGCATCAAGTCCATCGACAACTCCATCGATGGCAGCTGCGTCGACTGGCCGATTTGTTGGGCGGCTATTTGATCAGCGGTCGTCCCCAGGTAATAATCCGTACTTTCCGTTTGCTTGGCCTTGGCGGCGCTCAGAAAAGCAGAGTTCGACGTGGCGTGTGATCCCGGATAAGCGTTGGCCAGTTCGAGATTACTGACAACGGAAACATGTTCCCGGACAGGAGCCAGTGAACTAAGAATCGGCGGCAATGTTTCCAGCTTATCTTGGTTGGCCGGTTTCCAGCGACTCAGGTCACATCCCATCGGCATAAAGACGAATCCTAGTCGACGCACCGGATTGGCGGCCGTCTTCTCCAGGGCGGTAGCCGCCGGCACCATGGCGTCGAGCAATGGAAGGGCAATCGTCGCGCCCATGCCACGTAAAACCGTTCGGCGAGAGAGTGACTTCTTTTGAATAAAATTCATTTTGACATCCTCTGTTGAAACGCTGGACTCTCAATAATACCCCAAATAACGGCCGAGAAGCGATACTCATCCCCAGCTGCTTGGCGCACAACCTGCCGAATCGCGGGGCCGTCGGACGCTTCTACTCCCCGGCCCAGTGCATAGGTAAGTAATTTCTCGCTCATCGCAGCTACAAAAAGCTCCGGTTTTTCAAGGATACCAGCTTCAAGCTCCGAAATTCCGTCCACCTTAGTCCCATCGATTAGCCCACCAGCTGCGTCCACCGGTTCGCCCCCATCGTAATCCCGCCAGCGACCTACCGCGTCATAGTTTTCCAAGGCAAACCCAATGGGATCCATAATATTGTGGCAGCTGGCACATGCCGGGTCGGATCGATGCCGTGCCAATCGTTCACGTATCGAAAGTTCGGCCCCGACGACCTTCTCTTCCAGAGCTGGAACATCCGGTGGTGGAGGTGGTGTCGCCATCGCCAGGATATTCTCCAGGATCCAGTTACCACGAATCACCGGTGATGTCCTCGTTGCATAGGAGGTCACAGTCAGAATGCTACCGTGCCGGAGCAAGCCGCCTCGGTGACTCTCCGGCGAAAGCTCAACCCGGCGAAAACGACTGCCGTACACGTGCGGGATACCATAATGTTTAGCGAGACGTTCGTTCA
Organism: uncultured Pirellulaceae bacterium; assembly: GCA_964640885.1. Classification (GTDB taxonomy): domain Bacteria; phylum Planctomycetota; class Planctomycetia; order Pirellulales; family Pirellulaceae; genus JAZADA01. Next base: position 4,436 of record CAZXJC010000114.1, read on the forward strand.
GATACGTATAGTCCGCCTTGAGCAAATCAAGCACGCTGCGATCTTCCCGGATAATACTCTCGAAAAACATCTCAGTCTCCTGGCGCA
>CAZXJC010000115.1:0-5554 GCA_964640885.1 uncultured Pirellulaceae bacterium
ATCGTTGGTGGTGGCGGATTGCCGATGCCAATTCGCAAACGGTTCATTGAACTAGCAGGTGGTCCCGATGCCCTGATCGTCATACTTCCCACGGCTCAAACCGATCCGCTCCCGGAACAAGTCGGTCAAAAATACTTTACCGAAGCAGGAGCTCATAACGTTCAAGTCCTGCGAGCTCGCAAACGGACTGATGTCGAATCGGAAAAAACAGCGAAACTACTCAAGCAGGCTGGAGGCATCTGGTTTGGTGGGGGACGTCAGTGGAGATTTGTTGATGCTTATGAAAACACATCCGCCTTACCGTTGATCCATGCCGTCTTAGCACGCGGGGGCGTCATCGGCGGCAGTTCCGCCGGCGCTTCGATCCAGGCTCAGTACCTGGTCAGGGGAAGTCCGCTAACTAACCGCGACAAGATGGCAGCTGGTTATGAACGCGGTTTTGGATTCCTGCCGGGCGTCGCCATCGATCAACACTTTGCTCAACGAAAACGGTTTGTGGATATGACAGGCGTCATGAAGGCCCATCCACAATTGCTGGGTATTGGAATTGACGAATCAACAGCACTGGTAGTCCAGGGGAACCAGGGCGAGGTCTGGGGAAAGGGGAAAGTCCATCTCTACGACTGGAGCCAGCCACCGGTCGCTGGAAAACCGGACCACGGATCTTATCCTGCCAAAACGCGTTATGACTTGGAGCATCGCAAAGTGACATTTCTGCCAGCACCTCCCCCAGCTGACCCAGCCTCGGACGCCCAGAAGTAGCAACTCTAAGTCGCCTCCGGATCACATGCTGGCTCAGCGGTCAGCGGTTTATAGGTGCCGGTGAACCAGCGGGCCAGATCGTTCTTGTAATAACGAGAAAAACGACTCTCGCTGGGACCACCGGGAAGATTCGTCCAGGCGACCTCGGTACCCAGGTCAGTCACCAGGTGGTAAGAGGGTGCAAATGTTGACTCCCGGGTAGCCGTCTGCATGACGTGGCCCTGGAAAGGGGTCGCATGATTGCCGGGCATCGCGTAACGCCGACTCTTGAAACCCAACAAGCGTCCCACCTGCTGTCCGCCGAAAAAACGATCCGCGAAATGAAAAAAGTTCACTTCCGACCAGGGCTGGGCCGGGTCATTCTCCAAGCGTTCAGCTGCTCGGCGAATTAGTTCTGCCTTACTTTTTCCTTCCCACCAACTGCTCTGTTCTTTCTTCAACAGGCGGTCGGCAGCTGTCAGAACCATCGTCGAGTAACCGGCCCGCGAACTGAGATAAAGCATCCGGCGCCAGCCAATGCCATGTTCGTTACCCATCATCTCCATCATCACGTTACGGTAAAGCCTCAAGAACCAGGTTGCTGCCTCGCTTTCGGGTGTATACCGACAATCCCATTGCTGCAACTGGTCCTTAACTTTGCTCTCCGGCAGGTGGGGTAAGAAAATCTCCAACAAGTCACGTGCCTGGAGGCTGACAACGTCATATTGCAACTGCTGCATATCCTCCAGGGTAGCTTGCGGTAATTCTGCCAGGCGTTCATCAATTCTTCGCTTGCGGTAATCCGGTAACGGGTGGGCCATCAGTGTCGGCCCATCGACCGGATTAAATTCTTCGTTGGCTGTCGCCAGGAAACCAGCGGGCGGATCGTAATAGCGTGGCAATACCCCGCTATCGAGATTTCCTTGCCAGTGGTTAGCCGGATCCCATGCTGGAATAGGGGCCAGGCCAATTTGTTCATTGCCCCGTTTGGGAAAGCGACCACAGCCCTGCAAGCCAATGTGTCCTTCGACATCCGCGAAGACCCAGCAGAGTGTCGGCTGCGGACAGTCACGGGCCACATCCATCGCTGCGGCAGCGGTGGGGCTGGCAATCACTTTCAACCAGGTCGCCAGCGCCTCTCCGTAACCGGGCTGGCGTCCCGTCCAACAACAAGAAAGATGGTATCCAGGTCTCAACTGGCCCAACTCCGTTTCCAAGGTCCCCTGATCATTTTCCAGTACCAGCAACGTCGCTGGTTCAGTCCCCTTACGCTGGATTACTTCTCGACGCAACTGAAAATCATGCCACTGGTCCAAGCGACGATACTGCCAGCCGTTAGCTCCTCCCAATCGACAGTCCTCGACAAAGAAATCCGTCGTATCCCCTTTCATGTAAGTCACGCCCCAGGCCAGTCGATTGGTACGGGCGACAGGGAATAGCGGACAACCGGGCAAAGTAGCCCCCATCACGTACTCATCTCCCCACCGCAACACAGCCTCGTACCAGATCGCGGGTAGCCGATTAATTTCCAGATGAGGATCAGCCGCCAGTAATGCCTGGCCACTTGCGCTGCGCTGGGGAGAGACTGCCCAAGCGTTACTGCCAGCAAGTCGCGGCAGATCGGTTAACAGTTCCATGGCCTCATCCGACAGCCGATTGCTAATACGAACCTGCCGCATGAGCTCAAAATCAACGTTATCTAACCTGGGAGCAAACAACTCCCGCAAGGCGACGTCACTCACCCCGGCATGAATCAGCTCCATCAGCAATCGTTCATTCTGCAAACGACTTTCGGCCATACCACCGAAACTCAATAAATTACCGATCAACAACGACGCCTGGATACTCCAGGATTGGGGACGGAAACCAGTCGCCCACATGGGCAACGACCGGCCTAGTTTCTGCAGCCCGTCATTCACTCCGGCACTGTAAACTTCTAACTGCTCACGAGCGTCATCATCCAACAAGTCAACTTCGCGTTGCAGATGCATATGCAGCCCAACGCGACGAAAAAAGCAGTCCGTTTCAAATAACTCAGGACGATTGCTGATATCTCCAGCTGCCGTTCCTCGGGCTATACTGCGAGCAAACAAGAGTTGAGTGCCACGGTCGGTCGCATGCATGTAGCCAAGGCCGTAGACCGCATCCAGCCAACAATCGGCTTGCACATGCGGAATGCCGTAAGGATTGCGAATGATTTCAATTTGACGGTCAGCTCGTGAAATTCGCAAAGGTTTCATTAGGCTTCTTCGTGGTACTTGTCGGAGTTAAAAGCAGTCAGACCGAGCCACCAGGGAGGTAGAGATTGGTTTGCTGTCAAAAGCCAAAAATCATTACAATAAGACCCTGTTCTCCCCGATATGTACAGGGGAAATTAATTCCACTTCCGACAAACACTAGAAAATCCACAACCGCATGTTGGATTCCCGTCATCGACAACAAACCCTGGTCGGACTGGCCTTTGTCAGCCCCTGGCTAATCGGCCTGGCCGTGCTCTTCGTCTACCCGTTCGCCGCCTCCTGGTACTGGTCATTATGCCGTTTCGATCTGCTCAATGAGCCCCAGTTCATCGGACTGGATCATTACCAGCGACTGGCCGGCGAAATTATCCGCGGCGACCGCTTTGGCCAGGCACTCTGGAACACAGCTTACTACGCCCTGTTGAGCGTCCCGCTGTCGATTGTAGTGGCGATTGGTTTAGCCGTCATGCTTTCCTGGAAAGTACGCGGGCAGGCTTTTTTCCGAACGCTCTTTTTCCTCCCTTCCGTCGTCCCGCTAGTCGCTGCCGCCATTCTTTGGATGTGGCTGCTTGATCCGCGCGACGGACCTGTTAACCAGTTGCTAGAACTGGTCGGCTGGCAATCGCAATTATGGTTTCAGGGGAGCCAGGAAGCGGCCAGCCCCAGCTCGTTTTTACAGTTCGGCTCCAAGGACGCCCTGGTACTCATGAGCATCTGGGGAGTCGGCAATTTCATGATCATTTACCTGGCTGCCCTGGCTGATGTCCCGCAATCATTGCACGAAGCCTCGGCGCTTGACGGAGCTGGCTCGCTGCGACGTTTCTGGCACATCACGCTACCCATGTTAACGCCAATCATTTTCTTTAACTTGATCCTGGGACTGATCCAGTCGGTCCAGGCATTCACACGGGTCTACCTGGTCAGTGAAGGGACCGGTGAACCGGTCGGTTCGACACTGCTGCTCTCCTTGCACCTGTTCCTGGCTGCCTTCCAGGACCTGGAAATGGGCTATGCCTCGGCAATGGCCTGGATCCTGTTTGTCGTACTGGCACTGGCCACCTACTTCCTTTTCCGTTCGTCGCGTTACTGGGTCCACTACCAGGAGAAATTGCGATGAATCGATCCGGCAAATCCATCCTGGCTGGCCTGCTAGTAATCCTGACCACCGCCATGATCTACGCCAGTTTCGTCGCCCGTTCCCGGCCTGAAATTCCAAAGGGTCGAGAAGAGGTGATCTTTTGGCATTTCTGGGGAGGGGCGGACCGCCAGGTCGTCGAAGAAGTCGTGCGACGGTTCAACACGAGCCAGCAGCAGTACTTCGTGCGTTCCATTGCCATGCCAGGAAACAACCTGGATGTCAAACTGTTTCTGTCCGTCACCGGGGGTGATCCCCCAGACCTGATCAATCAAGACGATCCGATCATCGCCGACTGGGCCAGTCGTGGTGCTCTCACGCCCCTCTCTGAACTTGCCAGCAGCCAGGAGATGGAACAGTTACCAGCATGGTTATTCCCGGCGGCCCGCCGATTAGGCAGCTACAACGATCGGCTGTATGCCCTTTGCAATGGACTCGATATCCGGGCACTTTACTACAATGACTCCCTGATCGAAGAGAAACTGGGAGTTGATCAGTTACCGGATCAACTGCCTAGCCTGGAACGGCTTGATGAAATTGCCCGCCAGTGTACCGAAACGGATGCCCAGGGCCGCCCAACCAGGCTCGGGTACTTGCCAGACCCACGACGGCTATGGGCCTGGGGAGTTGTTTTTGGTGGCCAATTTTATGATCCACAGGAAAACCGGGTAACCGTTGACTCGCCACCAATCATTGCAGCCCTGGAATGGATGACCAGTTACCGTAAGCGTTACGGCGCAGAGACGGTATCAGCATTTCGACAGGGCGATCAATCGCTACCCGGAAAGATTTTCCCTCTGCTGGCAAAGCGGTACGCGATCGTGATGGATGGGCAATGGCGATGTCGAGATATTGCAACGGCCCAGGCCCAGTCTCGGGCTGCCGGGGAACCGATCACGCGTTACGGCGTTTGGCCTCTTCCCAGGCCAGCAGGCAACACGGGTGGGGCCGACGGCTGGGTCAATGGAAATTTTTTCCTGGTACCTCGTGGTGCTCGGAACCAATCAGGAGCCTGGGCTTTCATGAAATTTTGGAGTGGTTTTGGCGGCCATGAAGCAGCAGCAGCCGTCACCTGCCAGGCGGGCGGCTGGATTCCGGCCTCCGAGCGAGTCGTCCAACAACCTTCGTTTCAACGTTACCTGGCGGCCGAGCCCCTGTTTGCCCGGTTCGTTCAACTGGCAGCGGGCAACCAGGTTCCGACGCCGGTAGTACCCGGCGCCGGCATGTTTCAACGAACGGGCAACGAAGCCGTGCAACGGGGAATGTATCTACCATCACCTCCGTCGGCAGCAGAGCTACTGAAACGGGCCGACCGAGAAATCCAACAACACCTGGACCGCATGAGTTCCCGTTCCGTCAACTCACACGAAGGTTCTCGACCGATGAGGAGTAATCCGTGAATCTTCATCGACCGACTTTCCGTCGTTACTTGCTACTG
>CAZXJC010000116.1:0-3481 GCA_964640885.1 uncultured Pirellulaceae bacterium
CTGCTTGATGGTCGTTATGGGCCTTATGTGACCGATGGTGCTACCAATGCTTCGTTGCCGCGGGGAACAACCGTAGAAGAACTGGATTTCGACCAGGCGGTTAACTTGCTGGCAGAACGAGCAGCCCGCAGTCCCGGTAAGAAAAAGCGTAAGAAAAAGGCTGCTAAAAAGAAGAAGGCCACTAAGAAAAAGGCTGCCAAGAAAAAGGCGCCGAAGAAGAAGGCCGCTGCTAAAAAGAAGAAGGCTACTAAGAAAAAGAAGCAGCCCGCGAAGAAGGCCGTCGCCGAGAAGGATGAGGCGAATTAGTTTCCTCAAGGTGCCTGTTTGCTGCTAGTCCAGTACTTCGTTCTCGGCTTTTAAGGCCAGTGCATAGGCAGTCGCATGAGAGCGACAGTGTGAGATACTGATCAGTACTCGCGTGATGCCAAGCGTTTCACAAACGTCACGGGCTCCACCAGCAAGTGCAACAATCGGTGCTCCGCCTGCCTCGTTGCGGATCTCGATGTCTCGCCAGCGGATTCCCCGAGCCCAACCGGTTCCCATGGCTTTCAGGATGGCTTCCTTAGCAGCCCAGCGGCCAGCGTAATGTTGGGTAGCCGCTTTGCGAGAACTGCAGTAATCGATCTCGCTGGCTGTGTAAACGCGATTGATGAAGAGCTCACCATGGCGCTCGATCATTTGAGCGATTCGTAAGCATTCAATGATATCGGTGCCGATTCCAAATACATTCATAACGTTAACCCGCAGGCCTGCTGAGCTCGTTTCAGTACTTCACCAGCTTTTTGACGTGCTCGTTGAGCACCATCTCCGAGAATCTGGCGGACGCGATCTGGTTGAGCAGCCAGTGCCTCGCGCCGGTCTCGGGCCTCTGCAAAATACTCTTCGGCAGCATCAGCCAGGGTTTTCTTGATGTCACCATATCCAAAGCCGCCCGCACGATAGGTATTGGCCATATCCGCGGCCGCTGCCTTGTCAACAAACAAGCAGTACAACTGGTAAAGCAGGTCCGTGTCAGGGTCTTTTGGCTCCTCCATCGGTCGTGAATCAGTGGCAATCCGCATCACTTTCTTACGCATGGATTTTACCGGCTCAAAGACCTCGATCGTATTGTCATAACTTTTGGACATCTTCTCGCCGTCGATTCCCAGTACTTTGGCCGAAGATTCCAGGACCTTTGCTTTCGGCAGTACGAAAACTTCGCCGAATTGATGATTGAAACTGCCTGCCAGGTCTCGGCAAACCTCGATGTGTTGTACCTGGTCGCTCCCGACTGGTACCACGTCTGAATCGTAGGCCAGGATGTCAGCTGCCATTAGTACCGGGTAAGTAAATAGGCCTGCATCGGCGCTGAGCCCTTTCTCCTTTTTTTCCTTGTAGGCATGGCAACGTTCCAGTAACCCAAAGGGAGTTCCTGTCATCAACAACCAGGTTAGCTCAGAGACTTCCGGTACATCGGATTGAACAAACAAGGTGGCCTGGTCGGGATCTAAGCCGAGTGCCAACAGGTCCAACGCCGCTTCCATGGTCAGCTCTCGCAGTAACTCGCTGTCTCGGATGGTTGTGAGGGCGTGAAGATTCGCCAGGAAGTAATACGATTCATCTTCGCCCTGCAAATCGATGTATTGCTGGATTGCGCCAAAATAGTTGCCCCAATGAAAGCGACCGGTCGGTTGGATTCCAGAGAGCACTCGCATGCGATCACCTTTTTACAGTTCTTGCCTGCCGGCCGGGGCAGGCTCCGGTTAACTCGAGGTCGTAGTTGAATTGTCCTGCGGATCTGTTTTGTGTGGACTGCACTTTGCTGCCGCAGCGGGCAAATTGAGAGCTGCCACAAGCTGGGCGACGCGTTCGACATCGGTGCTCGCGAAAGCGGCCGGTAAGTCGTCGAGTAGCCTCATGGTTAAAGTTGGATCATAGTAATTCGCCGTTCCAATCTGAACCGCGGAAGCTCCTGCAACCAGGAATTCCATAACGTCATCCAGGCTGCCGATCCCGCCAATTCCAATCAAGGGAATGTCAGTGACTTGAGCCACCTGGTGGATACAGCGTAAGGCAACCGGTTTGATCGCCGGGCCACTTAATCCGCCGACAACGTTGCCCAGCAGTGGCTGCCGCCGCCGCCAGTCGATGGCCATTCCCAGGACCGTGTTGATCAGGCAGAGGGCGTCGGCACCGTTCTCAGCAGCTGCCAGCGCCATCACACGGATGTCTGTGACGTTTGGCGTTAACTTGGCCAGCAAAGGCAACTGGCAGGCCGCCCGAACCGCGGCGACTAGTTGCCCACACAGTTCAGGGTCCGTTCCGTAATCGACACCCCCAGAGACATTTGGGCAGGAAATGTTGAGTTCCACGGCGTCCACGCCGGTTGCTTGCTCCAGTTGCTGCGCTAAAGCGACATATTGTTCAATGTTTCGCCCAGCAATGCTGACGATAATCGGCGCACCAACCGCAGCCAGATAAGGCAAGTGCTGGTCGATAAACGTATCAATGCCGTCGTTATCCAGACCAATGGAATTGAGCAGGCCAGCGGCCGTTTCGACCGTTCGCCAAGGCGTGTTGCCGATCCGCGGCTCGGCTGTAATCGTCTTGGGGAGAATACCGCCGAGGCGTGATAAGTCGACGATCTGCTCCATCTCGCGGGCATAGCCAAAAGTGCCCGAAGCAACCAGGATTGGATTCGGTAAAGAAAGCCGGCCCAGTTGGACACGGAGGTCGACATCTGATGGATTTATTGCCACTGCCCGTCCGGTCGCTTGAGACTCGCGGTCACTAAAATGGCCTCAACCAAGCAGCCAACCCGCATAACCTTAAAAGGAAGACTGGCTAAACGATTGAGGTTTATCTCCCTCTAATCTAGCGATGTCACCCGGGTGCCACAATCGGGGAAAGTCTTTGATTCAGTTTAACTCAAAGAACAAACCAGTTTCCACGCCCTTAGCGCAGCAGCCAAATTGCTGGTTCCGGTGCCTTGCAGACAGAACCAGGTGCCAATACTTGGGGCCGCTTAGCACGATGCTAGATGACACCACCGTGTACGCGTTGAGGTGTCATGTGATCTGGCTGATCCAAATGCCAAAATCGTTCCCAAAAATTCAGGATAGCACGCTGATCTTCAGAATTGAAAATCATTTGCTGAGTTCGCCGTGCTCGATTTCCCGAATACGCTGGGATCAGACAGCCTACACTGGTCGTCAGGATGAGACCTAACAACGCCGTGTATATCATCCGACGCATAAAACAAATCCTCCGTGATACGTCGCAACCATTTAAAGCCGTTCGCAATTTGTGCTTACTGTACACTGCGAACCATTCGCGAATGCGATGCTTCAATATGAGTACAATCCAAGTAACTTGATGAGTAGGGTGACGGGATGTCTAAATTGTGTCCTGTTTACTATCGGCACAAGTTTGCCAAGAGATGAGTCTCCTCGTTGTGGCCTATCTGTTCACAAATAGCCAATTAGCCGCTACATGACTTCAG
>CAZXJC010000117.1:0-3661 GCA_964640885.1 uncultured Pirellulaceae bacterium
ACAACGATGGGCAACATCGACCTGGCTTACCAGGTCGCCTACGCTATCGGTCAATTCAATTGGGGCATTACAGCAGACCGGATAGGAACGCGCCGCGATGTACTTGGTGGTAAGTTCGTTACCATACTGATGGCCATCGTAGCCGGGGCTTGCACGATCACTGTCCTGCTGGGTGTCGTGCTTTTCATCCAGGGCCTGGCCCAATCGACCGGCTGGGCTCCTCTTACCAAAAACATTGGCAGTTTCTTTGGCCGGCGGCAGCGAGGTCGCGTGATGGGCTTCTGGTGCAGCAATTATGCTGTCGGTGGCCTGATCGCTTCAACCTATGCTGGCTGGGCAGCTCAGTACTTTGGTGATTGGCGGTACGCCTTCTGGATCCCCGCCGCCACGCTGCTGTGAATCTGGATTCTTTTCATCCTCTTGCAACGCGACAAACCGGAAGACTTCGCTCTTGATTTCCCCGCTTCGGTTGATGATTTCTCGAGGCCTCCGGAAAATTCAGAGGACCCGGATGAAGCTGATGCCACCGACACAACCATCATTTCCCCTTATCGCAATCCGGTCGTAATCCATTTAGCTGCTATTTATTTTTTCCTGAAACCGACCCGTTACATGATTCTCTTCTGGTCGCCACTTTACCTGAATGAAAAACTGGGTACGGATATTGCAGAAAGTGGCTTCTTATCCGGAATGTTTGAGTTAGCCGGACCACTGGGGGTAGTCTGCGGTGGATTTCTCTCCGACGTGGTCTTTCGATCACGCCGAATGCCCGTTTGCGTCATTTTTTTCCTCTTGCTCTCGGTCCTGCTATTTCTCTTCAACGGACTACCAGCCAATCGAATTGCGCTGGGACTGGGCCTGCTAGGAATTGGCTTCCTGCTCTTTGCTCCGGATTCACTCATCTCGGGAACAGCAGCGATCGACTTCGGAACCCAAAAAGGATCAGGCACTGCCGCTGGTTTAATCAATGGTGTCGGATCAATCGGAGCCGCCGTCGGTGGTTAATTACCAGCGCTCTTGACCTCCGATGACAATGTCACGGATTGGGATTTGGTATTTCGGATCCTGGCCGGCTTCGTACTGGCTGCCGGGCTGCTACTTATTCCACTTTGGAATGCAGTTCCCAAAGAGGCCCCCGGCACAACAACAGTTGACGATTCCACCCTACCAAACAGCGAGTGAAGACCATGAGAGCTATCATTATTGGTGCCGGACGGGGAGCCAGGCTGATGCCAACAACCGCCGATGTACCCAAATGCTTTGCTGAAATCAGCGGCCAGCGCATCCTGGACTGGACTGTCCAAGCGTTTGCCGAAAACGATATTGATGAAATCTGTTTCATCGGTGGCTATCGAATTGAAAAAGTGCAGGAAGAATATCCACAATTCACGTTTCGCCACAACGACAACTGGCAGAACAACAATATTCTCGCCTCCCTCTTCTACGCCGAAGACTTGATGGAGGAACCCTTTATCTGCTGCTACAGTGACATCCTGTTTACTCCCCGGGCAATTGAATCCGCGCTGAAAAATACTCAGGACATTGCGCTGGTGGTTGATACGGATTGGTTAGAGCGTTACGAGATGCGCAGTGAACACCCCTCCGACGATGCGGAAAAAGTGACCATCGAGGGAGACCGTGTCACCAGCATCCATCGAGACATTCCCGAGGCCGATGCTTACGGTGAATATATTGGCGTGGCCCGCTTCTCATCAGCCGGTGCCATCAGCCTGCGCGAACATTATCACCGCTGCCAGCAGCAATTTACTGGCGAACCCTGGCGAGAAGCGGTATCGTTTGAAAAGGCCTACAAGATCCTTCTGCTGCAAGAAATGATCGAGCACCAGGTCCCGATGGTCCATGTCGACACCCCTGGAGGATATATTGAAATCGATACCCAGCAGGATTTTGATTATGCTCGTGAGCACTGGACCAGCAAACATCTCGGCAAGTAACCCATGAACGAACTCCCTCTCTTTCCCGCTTCGATTATTGGCTCCATGCCCCGTCCGGCATTTGTCCAGGAGTTGATGCAACAGGCAGACTCCTACTCGGAAGAAGAATACAGGCGACTGCTCGGTTCCAGTATCCGCTACGTGGTCGCCTTGCAGGAAGCAGCCGGCTTGGACGTGCTTTCCGACGGCGAATGGTGGCGAAAATCCTATATCGGAGTGATCGCTGAACTGGCTCACGGCTTCCAGTTGAGCCAAAACCCGGCAGATGGGCGCCCCTGGACAATCGTGGTCGACAAACTGAGTCCTAAGAAACCTGGCTTTATTGCCCAGGAGGTCTCCTTTCTAAAACAACTGACTGGTCGAGCCATCAAGGCCACGCTCCCGGCACCGGCATTGCTGGGAGAACGAATGTGGGATCCGCAATTATCGGCCCAGGCTTATCCAACACGTGAATCCTTCGTGGAAGACTGCGTACCAATCTTGCGACGTGAAATCGAACTGCTGCGAGACGAAGGAGTGACGATTATCCAGATCGACGACCCGCATCTCTGCTTGTTTGTCGATCCCCAGGTGCGGGCCCAGTATGAAAATCCTGACCAGGCCACTGACTTTGCGGTCGCCATGAACAACCAACTGGTCGACGGGATAGAAGGGGTCAAGCTGGCGGTCCACCTTTGCCGTCGAGCGGGGGCCCGGGCCCGCGGTGAAGCACAATTCGAGGGCGGATACGAAACCATCTTACCTGCCCTAAAACGGCTCGCCGTCGGACATGTCACCATGGAGTTCACGACCCCTGGAGCAGGTGAAATGTCGGTGCTGGCTGAACTACCGGAACACATCGAACTGGGACTTGGCTGTGTCAGTTGCCAGCCCGGTGAAGTCGACACGCCAGAGACAATCGTGGCCCGCGTGGAACAGGCATTGCAGTACATCGACCCGCAGCGAATCACCTTGAATCCCGACTGTGGTTTCGCACCAGGTTCAGCCGCCCAAGTGAGCATTGACGAGGTTTACTTGAAGCTTAAGCACGAAGTTGCCGCTGCCCAACTGCTGCGAGAGAAACACGGCTAGGCTGGGAGCTTCTATCGATTAGCCAAAGAGTGGCTCAATCGGTTTACCCGAACTGATAATCTGCTCCACTTCCTTGGGAACACCGGTCATCAACCGCAGTTGCCCAAGGTCAAACAGCACGTTCATCACGGTCGCCAGGACTTGGCCACTGGAAATCGGATCCGAAGCTGGCTGGCTGCCCGTCCTATCGGACTTGCCGATCACTTGCCCCATCTTCAGTCCCCCACCGACGAAAGCCAGCGTGCAGAGGTTACCCCAGTGATCTCGCCCACCGTTCTTGTTGATCCGCGGCGGTCGACCAAATTCACCGGTGATCACCAGCAGTACTTTTTCTGAGAGTCCACGTTGTTCGATATCCTCGATAAAGGCCGAGGCGGCCTTGTCAACAGCCGGAATCAGGCTACTCAAACCGTCGGCCATCGTGAATTCTTTTCCACCACCATGCATGTCCCAGCCGCCACAGGTGACGGTGACAAAGCCACAACCAGCTTCCACCAGTCGGCGGGCCAGCAGCATCTGCTTGCCCAGCGCTATTGGTGAAAATTGCTTGGCGTAGGAATTCCGTTTCTTGACCGCATCGGTCGGCTCCATGTGACCTGTATCGTAGCGCTCCACAAGCTGCGGATCTTCCCGTG
>CAZXJC010000118.1:0-17226 GCA_964640885.1 uncultured Pirellulaceae bacterium
CACTGGATACGCTACAGCCCAAAACCTGCTTAACGTGATTAACCAGGAACGGCTGCTGCTGGCGTGGAACGCGCCGGCGATCTCGGAAGCAGGAGGGACGGCCAGCGGCATAATCACACGCAGCAATACGAATCCCGAAGAGCCGCTCATTGTTAACCTGGTCAACAGTGATCCCAGCGAGGCTACGATTCCTGCTACCGTTACGATTGATGCCAATCAGTCTTCCGGCTCCTTTACGGTTACGGCTCAAGATGATGATTTACTCGACGGTTCTCAAACGCTGGAGATTACTGCCAGTGCAGATGGTTATTCGCCGGTCAGTGTGAACTTGGAAGTTACCGATTACGAAACCCTGACAGTCTCGCTGGCCAGCGACCAGATAGCTGAGAAGGTTTTCACGCTGGCAACCGTGACACGCAGTAATACCGATACGGAAGAACCGCTGACGGTTTCGCTGGCGTCGACTGATACCAGCGAAGCAATCGTACCGGCCAGCACGACACTGGTAGCCAATTCAGTGAAAGCGAATTTTCACGTGACGGCGATTGACGATAGTCTTGAGGATGGTTCCCAGCTTGCCCAGATCAGTGCCTCGGCGGCAGGTTATGTTTCTGTACCTGCCGACCTGACCGTGGTGAGTCACCCGTTTCCCTGGCAAAACTTTGCCAACAATAAGGACGTCGACGGTAATGGTAACGTGGTCCTGATGGATGCCTTAAGGGTGATTAATGAAATCAATCTCAACGGTGCTCGCCTGTTGCCGGATCCCACGGTGGAATTCGGTCCACCACCTTTTTTCGATGTGAATGGTGATCATTACATCACGGCGGGCGATGTCCTGGTAATCTTCAATTACCTGAACCAGCAGGCCAGCGGAGAAGGTGAAGCAGGCACCTGGTTGGCAGCTTCGTTACCTGAGCTTCCTGCTGCGCCCAACAAGAAAGTGGCTGATCTCTCCCACCAGGTTATATTTTCCGAAGAAAGTGATTTTTTGACGGGTCTACCTGCGAACACCCCCTGGCAAGCGATTTTGACAGCAGGCGATGCTGCTACTGGGGAACGGGAAGAAAAGGAGCCTATAATGGAGCCCTGGGAACCCCTGGAAAAAGCGCTGGACTCCCTATTTCCCCCAGTGTTATAAGCTGTTTAAGGGTGTTGTGTTTATTGAATTCGCGACCGATATAACTTAATATTAACTTTCCTTGATGAGTTAATTTAGACCTTCTCAGGAGGTCTGATTTTGACAAATCATGCAACTGCCCAGGAATTGTTTACGGAAAGGGAATTCGTGACGAAACAAATCATCGCGTCTCTCGCATTATTGATCGTTTTCTTGGCCTCTCCAGTACTGGCTGCCGATACGCTTGATTCGGTTTTGTCCGGCGAGAATAAAAAGAAGGGTGTGACGAGAGAATCCGTTGGCAAGATCGATGACATGGTTTTCTTGCGACGGGCTAGTGTTGATTTGATTGGTCGGATTCCCACGATTGCTGAGATCGATGAGTACCTGGCGTGGCCACAGGCGGAGCGACGAGACCTGCTGGTCGATAAGTTGCTTGCCAGCAGCCGTTTTGCAGATCGCTGGACTGTTTTCTTTGCAGACCTGTTACGTTTGCGCAGCAACGTGACGGGAGGTTCCGCTCTGATCGCTTATGTTCACAAGGCTATCCAGGATGATCTTCCTTACAACGAGTTGGCAGCTCGGCTAATTTCAACCAACGGAAAAGCGGGTCGAGTACCCGAAGTGGGATTTATTCTTGGTGACAATGCAGACCCGCTGGCGATGGCTAGTGTCACTTCACAGGTGTTCCTGGGAGTTCGTATTGGTTGCGCCCAGTGTCACGATCATCCGTTCGACAAATGGACGCGCAAAGACTTTTACTCGGTTGCCGCTTATTTCGGCAAGACGCGTCGTTACGAGAGTAATTTCACGCGGGCCGTTTATACATCCGAAGCACAGCAGACCACGGTCATGTGGCCACCCGAGGATGAAGCGGATCCGACCGATCGCAAGCCGCTGGTTCCTTCCTTCCCGTTTAGCATGGTTGATAAGAAGGCGAAGCCAGATTTTATTGCTCGTTACGAGGCCTTGTTAAAGGACCGGACAGCTCGACTGGCAGCCAAGCAGGGGAAGGGTCCCTCGCTGGACGCGTTGCTGGCCGACGCCGACAAGAAAGTGACGCGGGCTACCAGTGGTAGTACGGACTTGGGGCAGCAAGAAGCCCGGGCCGAAATCAACAAGATCAATATCAAGGGAAGCTTGTACCGCCAGAGTGAATATCGAGAAGACCTTTCCAGCCTGATTACGAGTCCGCGCAACCGATACTTCTCGGAATCGTTTGTGAATCGTGTTTGGAAAGAACTGGTGGGAAGAGCATTCGTTGAACCGGTTGATGACTTTCGTGCCGACAATTCGGCCAGCCATCCCGAGACACTCGGTTTACTGGCAGACGAATTTGTAGCCAGTGGTTACAGTTTTCGACAACTGGTAAAGACCATCATCCAGACAAACGCTTACCAGCAAAAACAAGTTCCGCGGGACGTTACCGACCTGGTCCAGGAAGAGTTAGAAGCATCGTTCCTGGCCACCCCCATGCGTCGCATGTACAGCGAGTCCTTGTACGACAGTATTGTTACTGCGGGACATCTGTTCGATGTGAAATATACGGCCGGCCAGAATGAAAAAATAATCGAGCAGGAAGTTCGTGTCCTGGTGGGAGAAGAGGAAAAGCCGGAAACCGTTGCCAAGGCATTGATTCAAGACGGTGATGCCAAGATGAAGAAGATGAAAGCAGCCGGTAGTGCCACCGGAGCTGGTTATAAGCTGGAAGAAGCGATCGAACTTGATTTTGCAGCCCTCTTGAATCCGGGTGATGAAGTTGAAGTGGACAAGATGGAGATCAAGACAGCTGAACAACTCGAAGCGGAACGGATGGCTGCCATGCGCAAGGTGACGAATCGACCCGGTATGAAATATGAAACCAAGATCGTGCAGCGAACGGTCGACGACAACCCGCGGTTTAGTTCTTCGTTGCGGATGGCCAGCCCGGCTCCGATTGGACACTTCGTCCGCGTTTTTGGGCAGACGTCACGCAATGATCTCGGTGAAGCTCGTAACCAGACACCGTCGATGCGGCAGGCGCTGATGATGCTCAATGGTCGCCTGACGCATGAAGCTTCGCGAGTCGGAGACCTGGAACCGATCCACAAGTACCTGGCAGGTAAAAAACCACAACTCGAGAAAGCAGTCAATTTTGCCTATCGTGAGATTCTTACGCGGGAACCAAGCGCGGAGGAGTTGACTAATGCGATGGGGCTTTTACAACGGGCAGATGGCCTGAACGATGGGATGGCTGATTTACGCTGGATTCTGCTTAACAGCAATGAATTCCGCTTCCTTCCCTGATGACGGAAGAATTTTAATTGAAACCTTTTGCGACGATCACAATATTACCGTGAATGAGGAGAAATGAATCCATGGGATGTAAGGAATACAAGCTAAGCCGGCGTACCATGATGGGCGCGACAGGAGCATCGTTGCTGGGGCTGAGCATTCGTGATCTGCTGGCCTTTGCCGGTAAAGATCATGCAGCCAAGGCCGAACATGTGATCTTGTTCTGGAATGGTGGGGGAATGTCCCACATTGATACCTGGGATCCCAAGCCTGGGCGACCGACCCAGGGAGAGTTCAATCCCATTTCAACCTCGGTTCCTGGTATCCAGATTTCCGAGATCTTTCCACAACTGGCCAAGCAGATGCACAATGCGGCCCTGATTCGTTCCATTGCAGGAACCCAGGGTGCTCACGGTCGCGCTACCTATAACTTGCAGACCAGTTACCTGCCCGGTTCCAACTTGCGGCATCCGGGGGTTGGTTCCGTGGTTGTCCATGAGTTGGAAAACCAGAGCGATCTGCCTCCGTACGTGACAATCAGTGGTCAGGCTCCCCGAGCGAGCTATCTCGGTCAGAAATGTGAAGCGTACTACATTGCTGCCCCAGGTGAAAAAGATCCTTACCTGGCTTTCCCAGAAGGGATTGTCAAGGTCCGCGGGGACCGTCGACTCGAGGAACTGGCGAAATTCAACAAGGGCTTCAAAGGTCGCACCAAGGATACGCGACTGGCCGCAACCCAGACGTCTATTAACGACGCGGTTCGACTGATGCGCAGTCCTGCACTGGAAGCGTTTGCCCTGGATAAGGTGAAGCCTGCTACGATCGAGCGTTATGGCGATACGAACTTTGGCCGCGGTGCCCTGCTGGCACGGCGACTGGTAGAGACCGGAGTTCGTTTTGTCCAAGTCAATCGAGGTGGCTTCGATACCCATAGCAATAACTTCCCAGCCATGACGAGCCACGGGGAAGTCATGGATCCGGCACTTGCCTCGTTGATCGAGGATCTCAAGCAGACCGGGTTGTTGGATAAAACCCTGGTGCTGATGTTAAGTGAATTTGGCCGGACACCGCGAGTTAATGACAACGCCGGTCGGGATCACTGGCCAGGTGTTTTCAGCTGCTTCATGGCAGGTGGTGGTATCAAGGGTGGTCAAGTCATTGGTTCTTCCGATGAAGACGGTGCGATGCCTAAGGATCGTCCCGTTGAAGTGGCCAGCATCCATGCCACGTTATGTCATGCACTGGGTATTAATCCCGACAAGGAAGTCATGACGCCTCTACAGCGTCCTATGAAACTGGTGGATAACGGGAAACCCGTTATGGAACTGTTTGGCTAGTTCGCCCACCAGTTGGATTTGATACAATCAGATTGGTTTTAAGGAAAAACCTGGCATGTCCACGTTAGTGGTCTGTCAGGTTTTTTTGACGAGTTTTAGTCCCCTGGATATGCAAGGTTTTTAAGTCGCATGAAACGCTTTAGCCTTTTGATTGCCCTGGTCGTCTGGTCCGCTTGCCAGATGGTCTCTCCCACAGTTCCGGGTCAAGAAGAAAAACCCCAGCAACCGGTGCTGCGAGGATCTCTCGTGGAAGATCGGGCGGCCCGCAAACTGATCGAAGCCGGTGACGCCCGGCTTGATGCCAGCGAAACAGAAAAGGCACTGGAAATCTGGAAATCCGTTATCGAACGGTATCCGCGCAGTCGTGTCAGGTACACCGCGCACATGCGATTAGGCAAGTATTACCTGGACCGGGAACGAGCCTATGATCGCGCTCGTACCCATTTCGAAGCCGTCAGTTCAGAAGAGAATCGAGATGACGAGCAGCGGGCTGATGCCTCGCTGAGTGTCGGCATTTGCCACTACCATGGGCGGCTTTATGGAAAGTGTTTCCAGGTGATGAGAGGTGTCATCGAAGAGTTCCCGGTAAGTTCACAGGTGAACCAGGCATACTACTACATCGGTCTTGGACATTTTCAACAGGGACATTACAGCCGTGCCATCGAAGCCCTGGAGAAAGTTGGCACCACGCTTACCGATGAAGACAGCAATAATGGAAAACTTGAAGCCGGAAAGCGTTTCTTTATCAAGATCGAAGACGCGGACCTGGCGGTTCTCGATGCCGACGAGAGTATTACGGTCGTTTGTAAATCGAGCAATGGTGATACGGAAAAAGTTCAGTGTTTCCCCGTGGGTCGTAACGTTCGCGTTGTGCTCGGTTCTGTTATGACTCGACTCGGAGTACCTGCCGCCGGTAATGGAACCCTGGAAGTTAAAGGGGGCGACAAGATCCAGGTCCTCTATACGGATTCCCATACCGAGGACAAGAAAGTAGACCTGGAAGTAATCTCCGAAGTGATCGTGGTCGGTGATGGAATCGTACAGATTAAGGATGGAGCTTATCGGGAAAGCCTCAACGGGGTTGTGCTCGGTAAGACAGTGAATATCGAGGTTAGCGATGCCGATCGGGATGTTTCTGAGAAAGCCGATGCGATCAAAGCCACGGTGGCCATTTATCGCCGTAAGACCGAAGAAGAAATCGAAGCTGAAATGGCCGCCCAGGTTGCCAAGGATGGAATTCCCGAGGCGACTACCAATAAGCCACCACCGGCAGACAAGACTGTCCTGGATGATTTACCACTGTTGGAAGAAGAGAAGAAGATCGATCCGTTTAAACAGATCGAATCCTTCGAAGTAACACTGACCGAGACAGCGGGGGAGCGAAAAGTACCCCAGGTACGGGCTAGTGAACCGGCCGAGGCGACTGATCCGCAACCAGCTGACGACAGTGAAGCGGCGAAGGATGAGCAAAAACCGGCTCCGGTCGCTGCGCCGGAATCGACGGCTGTTCACAGCGGTGTCTTTCGAACCACCGTTTCTGTCGTTCGCAATGAGAAATCTGCTGCCGATGCAATTTTGCAGGCGTTACCGGGAGATGAAGTTCGCATCACTTACCAGGACCAACTGAATACGGGAGAAGGCGTGGCCAGCGTCTCCGTGAAGGGGCGCTGCCTGGAAGGGAACATTGGCGGGGTTCGCGTGACACGTGTTTTGATTTCAGATGAAGAGTTGCGGGTGCAAACTCAGTTAAAGACAGCCGATGCGTTAACCAAGATTGGCAATCGCTACAAGGAGTTTGGTCTCAAGGAAAAAGCTAAGGATAAATACAGGCAGGCACTGGATGTCTGTGAGGGCGTGATGCCAGATGTACAGAAACTACGAGGCCGATTGCTCGAAGGGACCTACGTGCAACTCTGGCATGTCTATTTTGAAATGGACCGTTTGAACCTGGCAGCGGCCATGTGCGAACGGGTGCAGCGAGAATTTCCCTCCAGCGGTTTCGTCGATGATGCCCTCTTGCAACTGGCTGATGTGGCGCGTGCCGAGGGTGATCTGAATCGTTCGATCGGGATCTATACACGGCTGGTCAACATGAAGACCAGTCAACTGCGTGGCGAAGCTCAGTTCGGCATTGCCGAATGCTTTGAGGCTATGACGAAATCTCAGACGAGCGAGGCGGGAATTGCCCAGATGAGGGATCGTGCTTTTCAGGAGTACAAGAAAGTATATGACCGCTTTCCTGAAAGTGGTCGAGTTGGCGAAGCGGTCGCCAAGATGGCTGATCACTATTACGAACAGAAGGATTACGCTCGTGCGATTGACACGTTTGAAACGGTTCTCGAGAGTCATCCGGATGCCCGCTTCCTTGACGTGATCTTGTTTAACTACGGTCGCTGCCTCTATCGCATGGATCGTCGAGGCCAGGCGCGGAGACGATTTGAACAGTTGATCGGTGATTTTCCGGAAAGCCAGTTGGCCCCGGACGCGAAAAAAATTGCGGAAGCATTACTCAAGGCCGGTTCTTAACGACGTTTGTCCACACCTTTTTCCTCCCCACACAACCGTTGCCTAAAACAATCAACAAGGCTTGAAACTATGAACTTTGCTACTAACTATCGTCTCTTCTGCTGCCAACTAGCAGTTCTCGTTTCTCTACTGGGCACCCAGGTCCTGGCTCAGGAAAAGGAGACTCCCGACGATGTGAACCAGCAGTTGAGCCAACTCGAATCGGAACTGGGCAAGTACAAGGATTCGTCGCCTGAAGCGGCTGCCTTGATGCTGAAACTGGCCGATCAGTATTACCAGCACGGTCGAGCCCTGGGGCTGGTTCGCATTTGCCAGCGTTTTACGGCCATCCAGATCAAGCATGGGCAACATCAACAGATGATGCTCAAGTTAATCGATGGGCTGCAGATATTGTCACGAAACAAGGATATGATCGTCGCCTGTCGCCAGTACCTGGAACGCTATGGGAAATCAGCACAGGCCAATGCCGTGGAAGTGCGGCTGACAGATGCCTTGCTACAAACCCCGGATCGCGAGGGAGCAGCGACTGCCGCTCATGCTGTCTGGAAACGTAATGGCAATAACCCGATTGGCAAGAAGTACGTCGAAATTGCGGTCTATCGTTACCAGTCTCTGGGGGGACAGTACCAAAAGCAGGCAGCTGAACTCTCTGAAGATGTACTCAACCGGATGCCCAAGGGTACGTTCGCTCAGTTCATGGGTGAAAATGCGGCCAGGCTTTATGCCACGATTGGATTGCAAGTTGAATCAAACCGGGTGATTACTCGGTTGTTTCAGCAAGGATTGGCCGGAGACAGGAACAGTCAACAGGGGTGGCATGTCCTGACGGCGCAGAATTACGAGAAACTCCAGCAGTATACGAATGCCGCCAACAGTTACCAGCGAGCTCGACAGATTCGTGACGATGCGAATCTGCTTCATTCGCAGGTCATGAATGTCTATAACAGCCAGGCGAACCCGGCTCAGACCGAAGGTTTGCTGAACCAGTTTAAATCGAAGTACCCCACGGATGAACGAAAATGGACTTTGCAGCTTTACGTAGCAAACCAGTACCTGGGGGCCAAGAATAAGCCCAAGGGGCTGGCACTGATTCGAGATGCTTTGCAGGGTGATGCTGTTACCTTCGATGCGGCCGGTATCTTTGTGCGAGAGAATGGCAGCGAGTTGCCCCGACTCCAGGATACTGAACGTGTCTTCCGAGCTGCGATTAGCAAGCAAAAACATCCTCCCAGTCGCGCTCGTTTGTACCGTTACCTCGCTTTCAATATCTACACGGGTGAAGCTGCCAATAAGAATCGATCCCTGGCATTATGTCGGGAGTTCCTGTCTCGCTGGGCAGATAACAGCAGCGATACAGGTACGATGATTAACTACTTGTTTTTCAACTCTCCTGACGACAACAGCTTTCGCAATGACGTCAAGATGATCCTGGCAGCACGCAAGAAATCGTTGCAATACGTAAACCTGCTCAACGGTCCAAAGGGCTGGATAGCGGGCAATAAGTCCAACAAGGATATCAAGACACGCCTGGCAATCCTCAAACAGGAACTGGCCGCAGCTGACCAGGATCCTCTTTTGAAGCTGTGGGTTACCTCTTCAGGTACCACGAAGAAGGCAGCAGAGGTTCGTAGCCAGTTACTGCAGCCAAACTACTTCAATGCTATGAATAACGAAATGGCGACGCAGCTGTTGTACCAGCAAACGTACTACTATCGCCACTATGCGCCCTCTGCTAAGCGTGGTGAAGGGACCAAGTTTTATGCTCAATGGGTGAGGAGATTTCCAACAGACGAGAAGGTGGCCCGTGACTACGTGGCTTTTGCCACGGACTATGGGACTCCGGAAGACTGTCGGGCTGCCTTGCAGCACATACTTCGCTTCCAATGGAAAGTGAGCGATCCTGATTTACACCGCCGGATGATGATGTGTGCCGGTCGCAACAAGGACGTGAACCTGGCTCGCCAGGCTTATGGTTGGATTAAACGTGAAGAGCAGAAGCATGGGTATGTTGCCAGTTACACGATTCATCAGGGAGATGTCCTGCAGGAACTGAAACTTGCCAACGAAGCGAAAGAACGTTTTACGATTGCCTCCCAGGCGACTGTCTTTACTACCAGCAGTCGAGATGGTGTTATGCGACTGCTTGCCCTTGAAATGGATCGTGCCAAGAAGATCCAACTCCTGCAACAGGCAATTGCCAAGAACTCTGATTACTACGGTTACCTGATCCAGCAATTGGCTTCCATCTACCTGACGCCTGAGGAAGGGAAAAAAGTTGACTGGAATGGGTTGCTGGCGTTACTGGAACAGGAACAGAAACGGCGCGTCGAGCGTCCCTTCCGAAGTTCCGGGCTGGATCCCTATGCGGTCGTAGCCTACATGTCCCCATTGCGTGCTGATGAAGAAATGCCGCCGGCCCAGAAGACACAGTTTCTCCAGCGGTTTGTTCGCCTGAACCTGGAGCTGGCTTCTCCGGTAGCCCAGATGTTTCTCTCCGACGCGGCTGATCCGGCGGCTAGCCCGATGACTCAGCAATTGCTGGTTTACCAGGCGACGACGCTCAACAGTGGGGAAACTTACCGCGGGTTTGACCAGTTGACTCAATTTGCACGGGCAGCCGCAGCCAATCAACGGCATGTCGTGGCCACGACGATCGGCACGGGAATCCTGGAGAATTTTTCCGGTGTCGACGAGGGACGCCAGAAGGCAGTTCGAGACCTGGTCAGTAAGAGCTATACGCAAATCGGAGAAGTGGGTTTGACGATTGACGAGGACAGCCCGATTGCTCCACTGCTGCAGGCAGCACTCTACCTTCGCCTGGGTGACCAGGAACTGGCCTTTGAACTCTACACAAAGAACAAGGACTTGTTTGACGAGCATCGCGAACTGATGCCGGTTGACCTGGTGGAGTTTGTCGTGGAACGCCTGATCGCGGCTGGTGGTGACGATAACTTTAACTACGTGGAAGACCTGGTTCGGACCTGGATCGTGAAGAACACCGAATCTGAGGAAGTTGGCGTAGAAGCCAAGGCAACCATGCAATTACTGCTGGCTCGCAACTACTTTAAGGCGCGTCGCTTTGACATCGCTCGCAACGAGTTTACGACGGTCGTCAACCGCTATCCGGATACAAGCCAGTCCGTGGAGGCTCAATTCGGGATCGGTGAATCCTTTATGGAACAGAAGGTTTTTGACCAGGCAGAACAGGTGTTCGACAAGCTGGCTAATAGTACTGAGACATTAATCGTTGTGCGTGCCGAGTTTTTACGAGGTGTACTTTCCTTTCGGCGTGGTGACAGGGATGAGGCCAGGACGATCTTTCGTAGCGTCTTGGAACGCGTTCCTGATGTCGAATTGGCTAACCAAACCCTCTACAACCTGGCGGAAGTCTATCGCGTTGAAGAACGTTACATTGACCAGTTGAATCTACTTCGCACGATTGGCCGTCTGGGTCGGCGCAGCAAGAATCGTCATGCCCCCGGTGTGCCACTCTCGATTGTCGTACATGACAGCGATCTTGGTATTAGTCGTGGACAGAATAAAATTCCCGTTATTGTTACGACCTTGCCAGGAAAAGATCGTGAAACGGTTTACCTGGTTTCCACGGGAGCGGGTAAGGGTCTCTTCCGTACCGACTTGGAAACGACGTTGGGTGAAGTGACCGTTGGTGATGGTCGACTGCAACTAACCGGTAAGGATGTGATCCGCTGTGATTACCCGGATGAGTTCAAGAAAGAGTTCAAGAGTGTGCCACTGTCGGATGTGGACATTCGCGTGGCGGCCAACGCTGAATTTGAAATTGCCAGCAGTACACTCGATGGTGACGACGAAGTCTCGTTCAGTCAGGCACTTGCCGAACAAGAGGCAGAAACGGGTGATGCCCGGTTGTCACAGGTGCGTCCTTCCAACCAGATCAAGCCAGGAAACCCTCTTTATATCCGCGTTCAGGATACGGATCGCGACTTTGGCGCTGATGTCGATAAGCTGGTGGTCAAGATGATTACCGACAGTGGCGACGAAGTCCAGGTAAATATTACCGAGACGGGGCCGCATAGCGGAATCTTCGAAGGTCAGGTCAAGACGGCTGAACTGCCAGCGGGAGCCTTGGCAACCGATTCGGCGATTGATCACAGTCCTTTGATGGCAATCGATAAGGATCCGAAGACTTTTTGGTCCAGTCAACCGGATGGAGCAGCTCCCAAGACATTGACGGTCGACATGAAGGATCTTTATTCGATTTCCCGTGTAAGCGTGGCCACGCCATCCCAGGAAAACAATACACCTGTGAGAATGGATTTGCTGGGAAGCTATGACGGAGAATTTTGGTTCCGTCTGTCCAGTTTTCCACAACGTGGCACGGTGGCTCCGGTGGCCAAGGAAGTTTCCGGGATCAAGCAAACGATTGTCATGGGTAATCACATGGGCTACCGCGACTGGAACCAGGTCGTGGGCATGGTCAGCGGTGCTGACGCGAAGACGACGGACGTGGAATCGCAGCTGGAGTTTTCTGAGGAAATCCCGGAGGGCGAGAAAGCGGTCGCGCGTTCTATTGTTTGGAACGGGTTGCTGAATGTCGAAAAGAGTGCGGCCGTGCGATTCCGTGTCCGTGGAAACACTACGGGACTGGTTGTCGACGGGATCCTGGAACTACCCGTGGCGCCCGGTACACGGATAGTCGATGTCTGGATGGAAAAAGGCTTGCATGAATTGACGGCTTTTAGTGCATTTGGAAACCAGCAGCAGGGTGCCGCGCTCGATTACGCGATGGCCAGTGTCGATACCCAACGCGTGCTTCTGCAACCGCTGCGGGCCGAACAATTTGTCGCGGCCAAGGCTGCCGAGGTCGAGATACTTGCTGCCGCTAAGGTAGTGAAACGTGTCGACGTCAAGGAAGCTCAACTGGCCAAGAAGACGGAAACGTTTGCCCTGGTAGAAAAAGGCGAACTCCAGGTGACACAGAACTGGAACACGGTCGAGGACCTGCTGACACTCAATGTGGATGGCACGCCGCCCGGGGTTTACGAACTGTGGCTCGAATACTCGCGCAGTGGTACGGGGAATGCCGTACAGATCGATTTTGGCAAGCAATCGTTGCTCCACTCGATAGTCAATACAGGATCCTGGGACACTTATCAGTCGTTCTTCGTTGGTAACGATATGATCGAGGCGTCCGGGCAGAAGAACCTGGTCTTTACGCCAACCACGGTCAGTTCCAACCTGATGGAATTGAAAGGAATCGAATTGAGACCGGTCGAGCGTGATGCTGTGGTTAAGAACGGGGATGCCTGGGAATTCCGCTTCCCTCATCGTGAACTGCGTTACACGCGTGTTGTCGTTAATGAATACATCGGTGACGCAGTTGCCATTAATCATGTCCAAGTAGGGGATGCCGCTACCGGTAAGGACCAAATTCCGACCGATGCTGATATTCTTTCGCTGGCCAGTAACGAGACACTAGAGATCGCAGCCGGAGATCGAGTGGTGGCGACCTATACCGACGAGTTTACGCAAAACGAGTTGGATACCAGCCAACTGCTGACTCGGGAATTGACGGCGACCTACAACAATGCTGATATCAATGCCATTTCCTATAACCTTTCCCAAGCAGGTGACGGTGGTGTTTCGACACAACGTAAGGAGTTGATGCGAGTTGATCCAGGTGAACGGATCGTTGTGGAGGTTGTCGACTTTGATGAAGACAAGACCAATAAGATCGATAAGATCATGGTCGAAGTAGTCGTCAATGAAGGAGATCCATTGCAACTGGAAGCTACCGAGACGGATCCTAATTCCGGTATTTTTACTCGCGAAATTGATACGGTCGTCGGCCAGGAAGAGAATAAATTGACGGTCAAAAAGGGTGACGTGGTACACCTGCGGTATCGTGATACCCAAAATACTTTCCCAGGGCACACGGTAATTCGGGAACGAGCCGTTTTCGTGAATGAACCGACCGATGGAATTGTCAGGATCATTCCTTCCCTGGTGCGTAAGTCGACCCAGCCGGGACCAGTATCAGCAGTCTACTTGCCAGAGTCCGAGCCCGTGGATGTGGCGGCCGTGGCATTTGCCGTTCCCCTGCTCGTGGAGGTGATCGATCCGGATCGCGCCAAGGATTCTGGTAGCAAGATCAATGTTGTCCTGCAGACTTCTGGGGGCTCCAAGGTCGTTGTGGAATGCGTTATTAGCAGTTCCCATTCGGATCTGCCGGAGTCGGTGACTGGTAACCAGGCCCTGCTGGCTGGGCGTTTTGTAGGACAGGCCATCATGCAACTGGGCAGTAAGGATAGTCCGCCCATTATTCCACTCACAGGCGATATGCCCCGTGGGCTGATCGGCCGGGTTCATGATGGTAATGAGGATGCTGAGCGGCTCCCTGGACTGGTCGCCATGGTTCTGAATCTCACCGGTGAAGATACGATTACGGCCCGGTACCAGGACGAAATCAATCTTTCGGGTAAGCAGGCGGTCCGTGATCATGCCGGCAAGCTGGTTGCTACCGGAGAATTGCAGGTGACGGATCGAGAATACGAGGAAGCCATCGAACAACTGCACGTGGGTGAGAAGCTGTTCCTGAAGGTGAAGGATCCCGACCAGGATCTCTCTAACGATCGTGACAGTATCACGGTCGCCATTACCACTAAACTCGGCGAGAAAGAGGTCGTGGAACTGTTCGAGACGACGGTGCACAGCGGTGAGTTTACTGCCGCTTTTGAACTGCGGGCAGTTGCTACGCCAACCGCCGGAAATATGGATGCCAAGGATCCGTTCATCGAATCGTATTTTGGCGATGTTGTGACGGCAACTTATACGGATACACGCTCTGCTGATTCGACCGAACCGGTTGATCTGCAACAGGAGATTCCTGTGGTGGTTGGTACCAACGGCCTGGTGACGGCCTTTACCAAGGCCTTCAACGACGAAAGCCTGGCGGTTGAAACCAAGTTTAGAATTGCCGAAAGCTACTTCGAGTTGTTCAAGAGTCACAAGGAACTGGAACGAAATGAAGAACAGACCGCTGATCTTGAAGCCGGTCGACGGATCTTGAACGAAGTGATCGAGGATTATCCTGATCCCAAGTACGTGCCACGTATTTCTTACCTGCTAGGACAATTCTCCAAGGAAATGGAGAAGTGGAAATCGGCAATTGCGACGTACGAAGTGAACCTGCAGCAATACGGAGAACATCCCATGGCCCATGATGCCCAGTACAAGATGGCCCAGTGCTACGAGCAGTCGGGTGATTTTGATGAGGCCCTGGAAGCTTACGTAACGCTCGCGGCGACGTATCCGAAGAGCCCGCTGATTGCCAGCGTGATGATTCGTATTTCAGATTATTTTTATAAGTCCGAGGACTACAAGGTCGCAGCCCAGGTGGGCGAAAAGTTCCTGGAACGGTTCGACGGGCACGAGCACGGCGCCCGCATGGCTTTCCGCGTGGGGCAATGTTACTACAAGAGTGAGCAATACCGCGATGCGGGGGTTGCCTTTGACGAGTTTGCTAAACTGTTTCCGGATGATTCGCTGGCTGCAGATGCCATGTTCTGGAGCGGCGAAAGTTATCGCATGGGAAAAAATAACCTCTTTGCGTTTCGACGTTACTACCGCTGCCATACGGATTTCCCAGCTAGTGAAGCAGCGAAGTATTCGCGTGGTCGTCTGGCCTTGCCTGAAATGCTCAACCAGTTCGAAGCAGAGGCTAACAGTATTGATAACGACAACTAGGATGAGTGGTTCAACATCAGGCTAAGGTGGGGATAAGACATTGTTAGACTTTCTACGATTGAAGAAGATGTTCAGCAGTAAGTTTTCTGCCATGGTGTCACTGTTGCTGGGAATCTCCCTGTGGTTTTCCAGCAGCACGATCTGTGCCCAGGACAATATTCTCGACGAGATTGAGTCGGAGGCGAAACAACCACCGGCTGCGGCCCAGCCGACCGGAGAAAATGCACCTCAGGCTGGCGAAGAGGATGGGGCGGCTACCACGGGGGATCAGTCCACAGACGACACATCTTCTTCAACAGAAGATCAACCGTCGGATGATGCATCGTCTGGTAACGATGCCTCGGCCGAGGAAGAAGCTGACAGCGAAGGGCCAAGCGGGTTTTCCAGGTTCCTCGAGGCGGGAGCCCTTGGATTGTTGTTCAGTGGCGGCATTTTCATGTGGCCCATTTTGTTGATGGGCATACTGGCCGTGGGAGTGATCATCGAACGCTACCGCAGCTTGAAGATGTTGAACGTCGATAATTTCAAGATTCGCAATGAAGTTCAGGAACTGCTCTACGAAGACAACATCGAAGACGCCCTGGCACTTTGTGAACAAGAGCAGGGTCCGGTGCCTGCGGTCCTCTCCGCTGGGTTGAGAAAATATTACGTATTGCGAAAGCTCAATTATGATGCGGCCCGGACCGAGGAGCAGGTGGTCAAGGCTATGGATGATTACAGTGTCCATATCGTGGCTGAACTGGAACGCCATATCCCGATACTGGCGACGATTTCCAGTGCCGCTCCCATGTTGGGGTTCCTGGGAACGGTCCAGGGAATGATCGTTGCCTTCCGGCAAATCGTGGAGCAGATGGGAGAAACAAATATCGTGGAAGCGGCGGCCAGTGGTATCCAGGTTTCACTGCTGACGACCTGCTTTGGATTGATCGTGGGAATTCCAGCCTTTGTCGCTTTCAACTACTTCACGAGCGTGATTAATAATTTTGTTCTGCAGGTCGAACAGTCGGCTACAGACTTAATTGAAGGAGTGACCATCCAGTTAGCTGCTGCCGGTGATCCAATCAGCCAGGAGGACCAAGAGTAGCGTATGAAAGAGCGACGGCGCCGAAAACTCCTGGCCGAACCACCAGCCAGTGCGACAGGAGATATTGCTTTTAACCTGATTGTCTTTTTCCTGGTCTGTGCCTCGGTGCAACCCGATAGTGGCCGCGAACAGGTGTTGCCGCGAAGTGAACAACAGCAACAGGAACAGAAGCAAATGGAGAACATTGAGGTACAACTGACGCGAGACAGGGTCTTTGTGAACGGGAGTCCGATGGCAATCAATAACTTCCCGAAGAATTTTCAGGGCGCTTTGACTAGGGCTCTGGAAAATAAGACCTCTCAATCGGATCGCGTGGTGGTCGTGAAAAGTAAACCGGAGACTCCCTATTCGTACTGGATCACGATTACCGAGATGATTGAACAGGCCGGTGGAGTGGTGACTATTCAACGCGAAGAAGAACAGGTCATCGTGACCGGATCGTAGCTGCGGAGGAAGATGAGATGAAAATCAAACGCCGCTCATCCCAGGCAGAAGTTCCCAGCATGGCGATGGGAGATATTGCCTTTAACCTGCTGATCTTCTTCGTGATTCTCGCCCGTGCCCAGGATGACAGCCACTTGCACTGGGAGCCAGCGACGGCCGCTGAGATTACGGCCTCCGCGACTGCGAAAGTGGTTGTCCTGATTGATAGTGACAATCATTTTTATGTCAACGGACAACAAGTTGGCGAGTCACAATTAGCCGGTGAGATTGATGCGTTACTGGGAGAAGCAGTTGCCGGTGACCGGACCGTAGTATTGAAAGCCCATAAAGATGCCCAGGCAATGTACTTTGAGCCTGTCATTGAGGCGATCAGTGAAAAGGGTGGAGAATTGGTGCATGTACTCGAAAAGAAACAGGAATAAACCATGAATCATCAAGACCAGCAGGCGGATGAACGTTCTGCCAGTGGAATTGGCCGAGATCTTCGTTCCGTGCGGGATAACGGTAAAGCATCGCTACAGGAATTACGAGAGTTTGTCGGTAATCTCAAGGGTCGTGGTGCCCGCGAGGTGATCGGAATCGTCTCTGGCAATAGCCTGATCAAGGGTGTCGAGATGGCGGCCCTTGGTTTCGTGATCGTGCTGCTGCTCTTTACGGCCATTCCGTTTTATCTGGCAGGGGATGAATCGGTCGCCAAGAAGTCATCAGCGGCCAGT